>JAFOCI010000075.1 GCA_017381365.1 Treponema sp. | reverse complement strand
CTTGCTGCAAGACTGGATTTGGAAAGCCAGTGTAAGCTGATATTCATTGATTTAATGCACAAAAACGTAGACTACGCCGTAGAACTTTTCAAAAAACTTAATACAGAAGTTCCTGATTTTTCACTTTCATATTGGTTTACACGAGAAGATTTTATGGATTACGGCTTTATCCTGTGCGAAGAAATGATTTTCCGTGGTGAATATTATGATGCAATTATTCTTTTGCTTCAGATTATCAAAATGGAAAATTCATTCCCATATTTTAAAATATTTTTTCCAGAAGTTATGCTTTTGGCAAAAAACGTACTAAAACGTCAACTTGAAGGAACTGTTCCAGACGAACTGTTTTTGGATGCATTAGAACGGGCTTTGGATTTAGGCTTTCCCAAGAAAGATGAAGCAGTGTTTTTCTTAAAGATGGCTGCAGCTTATGACCGACTAGGGTACAGCGAAACAGCGATTATTTGTATAAAAGAAGCACAAAAACTTGATAGAGGTATTCACATTCCTCTCAATTTGAAGAAATTTATTTTTTAGGAAATTGATATGATACGGTTGAAAAACGAAAAACAAATTAGTGGTATTCGTGAATCTTGTCATCTTTTGGCAGATTTGTACAAATGGCTAATTCCACAAGTTCAAGCAGGAATGAGCACACGAGATATTGATGATTTGTGTGTTGAGTTCATTACAAAACACGGCGGGAAACCAGCTTGGTACCGAGAAGGCTTTGATGGAGCTGCATGTATTTCTGTAAATGACGCTGTTATCCACGGAGTTCCAAGCAAAAAGTTCAAAATCCAAAATGGCGACATCGTTTCCCTTGATATCGGAATTGACCTAAACGGATACATCAGCGATTCAGCTGTTACAATCCCAGTTGGCAAAGTTTCACCAGAAGCAGAACGCCTTATGGAAGTTACAAAAGAATGTCTAGCAGCTGGAATTGCCGCATGTAAAGTTGGCAACAGAATTCGAGATATTTCTAATGCTGTTTATGAAGTTGCTTCAAAAGCAGGTTTCGGCGTTGTACACTCATTTTGTGGACACGGAGTAGGCTTAGACGTTCACGAAGACCCATCAATTCCAAACTTACCATCACCAGGCCCAAACCCACGAATTCAAGCGGGAATGGTTCTAGCTATCGAACCAATGATAAACCTCGGAACTGGGGACGTTTGTGTATTAGATGATGACTGGACAATCGTAACTGCCGACGGAAAACTATCTGCCCACGAAGAACACACTGTAGCAGTTTTCCCAGATCACACAGAAATTCTTACATTAAGATAATTTATATTTTTCATTGGAGCAACCTAATACCCTTTGTTCCAGCCAATCGGGGTTCGGTAACCCTCATCCTCCTCGCAAGTGTCTCCGCCACTTGCTGCGGTGGACGGCTCCGCCGCCCCTAATGTCTGGGCTAGGCTGGTAAAATAGAATGAATATCTTAAATATTTATTGTGGCTTATATGCTTGAATTTATTTTGTTTACAATGAATATTTGGAAATTATATGTTAGAAGAATTAATTGATTTATTTTGGTGGGCATATTCTTTTTTTTATAGAAAGATGTCTTAATTTAAATCTTATTAATACAAATTGTTGAAAATCTTAAAAAAAAACTAATCACATCAATAGCAATTTGTACCACTACGCCGGGAATAATCCGGTTAAGTATGTGGACCCGGATGGACGGGTAGATAAACACAGTGAATTGAGTGGAAAAGAGCGTTCAAGAGCTGAATTTAAAGATATATTCGAGGCTTCATTTAAGACTGGTATTTTCGCAGAATTGGAAATTAGTTTTTGGGAAATATTGTTAGCGCCAGGTGAAAACAACCATTTTGAGCCAAGCGAAAATCGCCAATTTCAGCCAAATAAAAAAAGCCATTGCCATAATTCATAGAAATGCTCCAAAATGAGTAAGAACCAAAACTACTCGAAAAAGGAGCTATGAAAAATGACAATGGACAACAATTAAGTTTAACACAAGCACTGGTTCTGTTGAAGAGCAGACAGGGCAAAATTTTCAAAACTTCAGATGTGAATCTTGCAGAACTTGAAAGACTTACCGGAATCACACGAGCCAGATTAAGGAGACTCAAAAAACATGATTTCAAGGAAGTTCCCCACGGTTCTGCCGGAAAGAAACTTTCTGTAACTGTTTTATCAGGATATACAGGATTAATCGACAACCTTCTGAAACAAAACGTCACAAACTCCGAAGTATGCTTTGAACGACTGAAAGATGTCGGCTACAAAGGCGGCATAAGCACCGTAAAGAATTATATCGCCTCTCATCGCCATCTTGTTCCTGCAAAGCGCCAGCTTGTTACACCACAGGGGAACCGGGGCAGAAGATATTTTACTGGGCCCGGAGAAGCATATCAGATGGACTGGGGATTTGTGCATGTTCATGATTACTCTGAAATCGGGACTACACAGGCAGCCTGTTTTGCAATGATATGTCACCATTGCGGGCAGCGTTACGTTGAATTCTTTCCTAATGCAAAACAGGAAAATCTTTTCATCGGAATGCTGCATGCCTTTAAGTATATGGGAGTTCCCAGGTATGTTCTTACAGACAACATGAAAAGTGTTGTCATAAAACGAGACCAGGAAGGAAATCCTGTATGGAACAGAGACTATGAGCAATTTATGAAGCTTGTCGGCTTTCAGACAAAACTTTGCAAGCCATATCATCCGTTTACAAAAGGTAAGGTTGAAAGACTTATACAGTTTGTAAAAGATAATTTTCTTGCAGGAAGAACATTCTGGAATGTTACTGACCTGAATGAAAGTGCCCTTGAATGGTGCTCAAAGCAGAATTCAAAATATCATCGGGCGACCGATGGAATACCGGAGGATTGCCATCTAAAAGAATGCAATAATGTATATACATCATTAAGCAAAAATGCAGGTTTGCTGCCGTATCTTTGTCCTGAGCGAAGGATTTCATTTGACGGCTTTGTTAATTACGAGGGCCGACGTTTTGGAGTACCTTATTATTACCCTAAGAAAACTGTAAGGATAAACAGAACTGATCGCCAGCTTACGATTTATTCAGATGATCTTTCTGAATGTCTTGAAACTTATGAAGTTACCTGGAGTAAGAAAGACAAATTCTGTGAAGACCAGTATGTAACTGAGCAGCCGGAAGAGTTTCCTACTGCAACAGTTAAAACAGTAATAAAGCAGCTCGAAGAAAAGAATTACGAACTGAACTTTGACAACTTTGATTTCAGCGTGGAGGATGATGATGAATAACATTGAAGCATTAAGAAAGAGTTTTGAAGAATTGAGATTAAGAGTACCTGCAGAAGATTTTGCAGACTTTGCTATGGAGAATGATTTTTCAGAGGAAATCATTGAAGCAATTACACAGACATTTGAAATGCTTGTACAGAAAAAACAGGAGATGTCTATAGAGTTTCTTCTCAAATGCAGCAGACTTCCTTTGAAAAATCCAAGGACATTTGCAAACTTCAAGTTTGATGATGTAAAAGGCCGCGATGTCGAAAGACTCAAAAGCATACAGAGCCTTGCCCCGATGTACTCTCACAAAAACCTTGCTTTTATTGGACCTGCAGGAACAGGTAAGACTCATCTTGCTATGGCGTTTGGTTATGAATGCTGTCAGAAAATGATGAAAGCATATTTCATTAAGATGACAGAATTGAACGACCTGTTTACGGAAGCTAGAAAGTATGATCGGGTAAGTCGCGTCATGACAAGGCTTATAAAACCGTCATGTCTTATTATTGATGAAGTTGGACACTGTGTTTTTGATGCAGAAAATACAAGGCTGTTTTTCGATCTGATTGACCGCCGCTACCACAAAGAAGGTTGTTCGAATATTGTTTTTACAAGCAACAAACAGCCCGTTTCCTGGCGGCAGAATTTCACCGAGGAAGAAACTCTGCTTTGTGCATTGGACAGAATCTTCGATGATTCATTGATTTTTAACTTCAATGGTGACAGCCACAGAGGATTGAAACGTGAAGTTATTTCTCTCACTACTAAAAAAATAAAGGCTGCTCCTGTAATGGAACAGCCTGAATTACTCTAAAAAGGAGGTCTGATTCGGGTAGTTTTGGTTCTTTTCGTTTGTCAAAAATTGGCTTTTTCCGATTGGCGCTATGTGGCTTTTTTCGCCTGACCCGAACAATGTAATACCATTTTCAGGAGGTGTGGTTTTAATGTAAATGGAAGTATTAATAAAGAAATATGATCTTAATAAAACAGCAATTTGTGAATAAATGTTTTTCGAAATAATTTGACTACTTCAGAAAGTCAGTTCTTTTTTAGAAGTAGTCTTGATAAAAAAACAATAATTTTTTGGAGATATTATGAAATTGAAAATTCAGCTTACAGATAATACTTTTTCCTATGATTCATTATTATATCATTATACATCAGAGGAATCTGCGCATAAAATCTTAACTAACAACACATTGAAATTAAGTTCTTTGCCTAAAACAAATGATCCACTTGAATTTGAAGATTTAAGTATGATTATGTTTAATAGGGAAATAAGAGAAAGAGGCTTAAAATTTAAATACCTTCAAGATTCATTTACAGAAAGAAAAAACACTGTAAGATTTGCATGTTTTTCAATAGATTCACAGTGTATAAAAAATGATGATGTGTCATCACAATCATATACAGGTGATTTATTTTTTAAGGGCTGGGCTCGTAATCGGATGTGGGCACAATATGCAGATAATCATGCGGGCGTTTGTCTTGTGTTCGATAAAAATGAGTTTAAAAATTGCTTTGACGTGTTGGCCAATAATAGTACAGAGGTTTTGGAAGATCAAAAAATCAAATATACAAATGATTTTTCTAGTTATGAAAAGGCTATGTCAAATATTGAAAAGGAAATGAATTCTAAAATAGATTATAGAAATTTTTATTTAGATGGAGAGAGAAGAAAGTTTTTATTTCAAAAATGCGAAGATTTTCGTGATGAAAATGAATATAGATTTG
>JAFOCI010000074.1 GCA_017381365.1 Treponema sp. | reverse complement strand
CGTTTCCGACTTGCGAATGTTTTTGCCAGCCTCTTTCTTCCTTCCCGTATTTTCATAATTAAACAATTTTTTTGTAAAATCAATTTTATGTTTAATTTTCAAAAAACTCGAATTTCGGGCTAAATAAGTAATATAACTAACAGTCATTGAGCCCTTCGACAGGTGGTTCCTGAGCCTGTCGAAGGGCTCAGGAACCACTCGTCGAAATGAACATAACAATAAACGAAATGTTTTCAACACAACTCAATAACCGCAGAACATATTTTTCAGGCAACCAGATTAATTTTAAGCAGAAACAAACTCTTATCTGGTTGTAACGCTTTTTGCCAGATTTCTAGGCTGATCCACATCGCAACCCAATTCTTTTGCCATATAAAAAGCAAAAAGCTGACACAAAACCAGCATAGGCAAAGCATAAAAATCCTTGTTTTCAATCTTTGGAACAGATACAAAATCGTCAACAATTGATTCCAGTTCTTTATCCCCTTCAACACCAATTGCAATTACAGGACCTTTACGAGCTTTAATTTCCTTAATATTAGAAATAACCATAGGTCGTGTACAATCATCAGGAACAAGGAAAACACTTGGAGTATTTTCATTTACAAGAGCTATAGGTCCATGTTTAATTTCTCCACTGGCAAAAGCTTCCGCATGAATATACGAAATTTCTTTTAATTTCAACGCACCTTCCATAGCAATCGGGTACATCAAACCACGACCAAGAAACAAAAAGTCATTTGCTTTAGAATATTTTTTTGCAAGGGCTTCAATCTTTTTTGAATTCTTAAGAGATTCCCTAATAAGACGCGGTTGCTGCAAAATACTTTCAATAAATTTAATACCACATTCCTTGCTCATACCACGCTGTCTTGCAAATTTCAATGCAAGAAGATAATAAATCATTACCGTATTAGAAAAAGCTTTTGTAGAAGCAACTGCAATTTCAACCCCCGCATGCATAAAAGCACCGCCATCAGATTCACGGGCAATAGTAGAACTTGGAACATTACAGATACCAAAAACCTTTCCGCCTTTTTCGTGAATTTCTGTCATTGCATCTCGGGTATCAGCCGTTTCTCCCGACTGACTTACTGCAATATAAACATCATCCTTGCCAACAATTGGATTTTTAAATGCAAACTCACTGGAAATTTCAGCATAAAAAGGAATACGAGCATATTTTTCAATCAACGCACCACCAAACAAACTTGAATAGTAAGAAGAACCAGCACAAATTGCTGTAATCTTATTTGTACGCTGAAAAATATCATCTTCGTAACCACTAAGCTTTGCAGTTGCCTTTTCCATATCAAAACGACCTGCAAAAGCTCTTGCAACACTATCCGGCTGCTCGTTAATTTCCTTTTCCATGTATGTATCGTAGCCGCATTTTTCTGTTTCCTGTTCATTAATCGTAATTTCTTCAATACGCTTAGCATAATCATTATTCTGCATCAACGGAAATTTCAAACCATCAGCAGTTACTTCAACAATATCGCCATCTTCAAGATAAACAACCTGCTTAGTATTTCCAACAATAGCATTTACATCAGAAGCTATATAATAAGTTCCATCCGAAATACCAATAACAAGAGGACTACCGCGTTTTGCTACAACAATTTTGTTAGGTTCATCAATGCAGGTAATTTCCAAAGCCCATGTTCCAATCACATCATTCAAAGCCTTCTGAACAGCTTCAAGTAAATTGCCCTCATAATACTTTTCAACAAGATTTGGAATCACTTCAGAATCAGTTTCCGAAGAAAAATTTACTCCGTCTTGTTTAAGCTGAGCCCGCAAATTAGAAAAATTTTCGATAATACCATTATGAACAACAGCTATTTTTCCATTATTTGAATAAAAAGGATGGGCATTCTGGTCAGTAACAAGCCCATGAGTAGCCCATCGAGTATGACCAATTCCCCAGGAACCAGACAAATCTTTTGGCAAAACACCCACTAACTGGGAAAGTTTTCCCGCTTTTTTATACAAATAAAATTTAGGTTCTCCATTTTCAATTTTACCAACAACAATCCCAGAAGAATCATAACCCCGGTATTCCAGTTTTTTAAGACCATTCAACAAATAAGGCACAGAATTACTGGCACCAACATAACCCACGATTCCACACATAACATTCTCCAAAAAATAATTAATCAATTTTAGTATTTTTTTTCTTTTTTTTCCATAACAAAATAAATACAGATTACTGTCCCAGCCTAATATCTAAGAATATCTCAAAAAAAAAAATTTAACTTTTAAGAAGGGGAAAGCCTTCCCCTCGCCCGCACTTCGTTGCGGTCTACCCTTTCTAACGGGGGAAACCCCCGTAACGCCCCCGTCCCACAAAAAATTCCCTGACCAAAATCCTCGACATCTATCAATTTTCACATTATAATAGAAGTGTGTCGACTTTATATGTAGTAGGTACCCCAATCGGTAACCTTGACGATATTACCTTCCGCGCCATTGAAACCTTAAAAAAGGTCCATGTAATTGCAGCAGAAGATACCCGTCATACATTACAACTGTTGAATGCTCTGGAATCAAAAGGGCTTGCAGCTCATGTTGAGTTAAAAAAGCCTTTGATTAGCTGCCGTTCCCAAAATGAGGAAAAAGCTGCTGAGCAGATAATTAAATTTATGGATGAAGGCAAAGATGTAGCCTACGCCAGCGATGCAGGAACTCCTGGAATAAGTGATCCAGGTGCAGTATTGGCTGGAATGGTGCGCAAAGCCGGTCATTCAGTAGTTCCAGTTCCAGGTCCTAGTGCCTTTGCAACACTTGTCAGCGTTGCAGGAGCCGGTGGAAAAACCCTGATTTTTGAAGGATTTCTTTCGCCAAGCCCGGGAAAAAGACGCAGCCGTTTGCGGGAACTGATGGCAACAGGAAACGCAATAGTTTTGTACGAAAGTCCGTTCAGAATTGTTAAGTTACTGACGGATATTGCCGATATTAATAGTGATCGCCGTGTGGTGGTTGGTCGGGAATTGACAAAATTGCATGAGGAAATAGTTGAAGGTTCTGCCGCAGAAATGCGAGATGATTTTTCTTCAAGGACTTCAATCAAAGGTGAATTTGCAATTTTTATTTCTGGTGTAAAAAAAGTTCAACTTTCTGAAGAATCTACCGATAATTAAAGTGTAGAGGGGCAGGACGAATATGATGATAGAAAAACTTGTAGGAACAACTCCTATCAACAATGTGCAGAACACAAAACGCACAAGTAACGCAGCAAAATCTACTTTTGGCGAAGATTCTGTTTCTATTTCAAAAGAAGCACTTGCAAAAGCAGATGAATACTACTTGAATCAAGTAGCTGCAGAAACTCCTGATGTTCGCGCAGATCGTGTTGCTGAGGTTAAAGCAAAAATTCAGGATCCAAACTATTTGAATAGTGCAGTAATCGCTTCTGCTGCTGACAAAATCATGGAAAGCTTTGGTCTTTAATCAACCAAATTACTAAACTTATTTGCATCAAATATAAAGGACGGAATAGAAATTCCGTCCTTTTTGTTTTAATATTCATTATCTATGATTGAACCATACAAATTACATCAGCTGTCTGGCGGACAGAAAAGAAGAAAACTCGCACTTACATTTGGCGCTTTGGAACGGGATATTGCCGGCATTCCAGAAAAAGGCATGGAATACAATTTCAAGAATATGCCACGGGCAGACTATACAAAAAAAATCGCAGAAATAGTTTTAGAAGATCCAAAACTTCCGCAGTCAGCAGCAGCAGAACTCAAAGAACTTATTGCAACCCAGCCATTTGACGAACGCCGTGTATGTAACTGTGCAAGAAATCATCTTCTGGAATTAATCGGAACATTTCCAGCTGAATGGGATTTAATCATTGCTCCACACGAAAGTCCATTAGACGAAAACGGAATTGTAAAGCAGCGCAAATTTTATCCGGGAACTGCAGTATACGCAGAAGATATCCGCTCGCCTTTTAATCTTGGTTCAATTTTCAGGACTGCAGAAGGTATGGGCGCAGAAAAAGTCTTTATTTCACCTGGCTGCGTTGACCCGGAACAACCAAGAGCCGTAAGAAGTGGCATGGGATGCATAGAAACAATGGGTTGGGAACGCAAATCAATAGAAGAAATACCAGAAGACATTCCAGTTTTTGCTTTGGAAACAGGCGGTACTCCAATTGAAGAATTCAAATTTCCAGAAAAAGGAATCTGTATAATAGGCTCAGAAGAACTGGGAGTAAGTCCGCAAGCTTTAAAACGGGCAACTTACGGAACCGTAACAATTCCAATGATTGGATTAAAAGCAAGTCTTAACGTTGGGGTTGCATTTGGCATCCTTATGCAAAAATGGGTAGAAGCGTTAAATAAATAAAATAAAGAAAACTAAACATCTTCAGTTCTCTTTATAAACGCCTGGCTCAGTTTTTCTCCAATTTTCTGAAACTGTTCTTCACTCTTTATATTGAACATGGCAAGAACATTTTTATCAATCTGATAATATGCAACTTCTCTTTCCTGATAGTGAATCATAAGGTCGGCAAGATAAACCAGAGATGTCAGTTTTCTATATTCCTGAGGAGAATTTTCCGGAGAATGATGAAATCTGATGACTGATACAATCGAATCTGGGAAATGCCATTTTTCAGCAATTTTTGCACCAATATGACCATGATTCACACCAGATAAAATCTTTTCGAAAATATCTGTATCAGTTCCCTTTGCTACACAAACAGATTTAATCTTTTCAAGAAAATCCGGATGAGAAGTTTCAAAAATAATCTTTCCCATATCATGCAAAAGGCCACAGATATATGAATCTTCTACGATTGCACGATCCGAGGCACAAAAATTCCTTGCCAGATTATACGAATAAAAAGCTGTCTGATAAGCGTGTTTCCAAAGTTTTTCATTACTTCCGCCAGCTTCTGCAAAAGCTTTTAAAGAACCTACTGTAAAAAGCATATTCTTTATTCCACGAATACCAACCATTTTAACGGCATCCGCAATATTTTTGCATGGACTTGAAAGTGCAAAAGCCGCTGAGTTTACCTGTTTTAAAAGCTCCCCGGTAAGAGCAACGTCATTGCTTATCTGCATAGCAATTTCAGACATATTAGCATCAGGATCACTTAAAAGCTTATTAAGTCTGGAAATATTTTCTGAAAATTGAGGTAAATTATCAATATTTTTTTCAAATTCTCTGGAAATAATATCTAAATCTCTGCGTGTATCAAGACTTACAGGAAGAATGATTCTTGTTATAGTTTCGCCATTTTCAGAAATTATCTGGAAATTTTCTTCTGTCATGCCGATTTTTTCAAGCATAAGAATCATAATAATAAGACCAAGCCCCGCACCTTCTGTATCATCCAGAATCTGGTTCAATGCATCATCAACCGAAGTATATTGCTGAACACGGCTCAGTTTGTCATGTATTCGCTTGTATTCAAAATAAGTAAGAGCAGAATTGTTCTGGACTTCCATCTTTACTTTATTATTGCGGAACTGCAGCACAAGCTTTACGTAAAGACCAGCTCTTTTTTGTTTTTCCAGGTAATATGCGATGTTATTCAAGGTTATGCGCTTAAAATCCTTCATTCCCTCGTGATAATCATCTTCATTGTTTATATCCAATTTTTTTTCTGTAAAATAAATTCGTTTTGTATTTGCTTTTTTTGCATTGGTAATCAATTCCTGCTGGCAATAAGTCAGATACTGAACCATCTGCGACTGACCAAGCTCTTTTAGAAATGCTTCAAGGATTTCTCCCATGTACATTTCCATATCATGCGGCAGAGTATATGTAATAATTGTAAGCGGCAATCCAGAACTAATTGCCCTTTTGATTTTTTCAGTATCAACTGAAATCTTTCTATCTGCCATCTTTACAACCTGGAAACAAAGTAAAACTTACTTCAAAAATTTAGGTTTAATTTTAACACAATTAACCGTTTTTATAAAGTATTAATTCTACCTGAAAAATGGAAAACTTCCCGGCATTTTTGCACCAGCCTTGACCCAGGAAACTGAGTTTTTCCCTTTTGTCTTATTTTTCTGGTTATCTAGTGCATTAATATAATCTGAAAGCCATGATGCAAGAGATGAATTATTCTGCATTGTTTCATTCTGAGAATCACCAGTTACAAGCAAAACCGACACATTTTCCTTTTCGCTTTCCATAGCAGCAATATTTTCTGCAAAATTTGCGAAAGCTGCTTCTCCTGCAGCAACAAAAGGATTTGCAGGAATAGAAACCATATTCTTTACAGAAGGCATCTGTATAAAGTCTTTCATAGAAGGATGTGTTTTAAGTACAAAAACCAATCTGGCAGGAACATTTCGTTTTTCCATGCGATTTATAGCTTCTATTGCAAAATACTGGAATGCCGCAATCATTTCATCACAGGATTTCTGACAGTTATCAGCAGAAAAAGACGAATATTCACTGGCATATAAATGAGAATCAAAAAAAAGAATATAATCATCAACAGAGCCTATTGTAGTCTCAGTCTGAATAATCAGCGAACGTGCAGAAACAGAAGAACCTTTTGTCCATAAAACAACATTAATGCTTGAAGAGGCTGGTATGTTTTTTGAAGAATCATCCGCAACGGCAACAGAACAGTCGCTAAGCGAAAAAGCTTCTGCAAAATCTCTTGTAGAAGCCAGATTCTTTCCTACAATCAATATTTTTTTACTCATGCTGCGATTATAGCATATTCCTGCCCTTTTATGATATAATTTTTCTACTATGAAAGTATGGTTTAAATATCTTATTGCAGCTTTACTAGGCGTTGCATGCGCATTTATTCTGCCAGTAAATAACACAACTGTTTCAGAATTCATTAATTTTCTTACTGAACTTGTAATCCGCTTTGGCAGATACATGATAATTCCAGTTATATTTTTCACAACTATAATTTCCTTCAACAGATTAAGAGATAATCATCTTCTAATTAAGACTGGAATTTGGACAGCGGCTGTTATAGTTGCAGCTTCTTTACTTTTGACATTGATCGGTCTTCTTTCAATCATAATTGTAAAACTTCCTCGTATTCCTATTACAGGAGAAAATGAAACAAGCACTGCAATCCTTGGAATTGCAGATTTATTCAGAGCTGTTTTGCCATATTCTGCGTTTGAAACTTTAAATAACGGAACATTTTTAATTGCGTCTTACGCATTTGCCATTCTTATTGGAATTGAAACTTGCGTTGATCAGGTTGTGTTCAGACCTGTTACAACTCTTGCAGATTCACTTTCTAAACTTATGTACACAATTTCTGTAATTTTCACAGAATTCCTTGCTTACGGCATGATTGCAATTCTCTGTTTCTGGACAATAAAATTCAGAACTATCATTACAAGTGGAGTTTTCACTCCAATGATTATCATGCTGCTTATAGACTTTGTGATTGTAGCAGGAGTTGCTTATCCCCTAATCGTGCGATACCTTTGCCATGACCCCCATCCATACAGAATCCTTTACGCTTCAATTACATCTGTAATCGCAGCTTTTTTCAGCGGAGATTCAAATCTTGTAATGCAGCTTAATATCCGCCACTGTAAAGAAAGTCTTGGAATTCGCCGCAGAATTAACGGCGCAATACAGCCGCTTTTTACTGTTTTTGCACGGGGCGGTTCAGCTCTCGTAACAACTGTGGGCTTCATTATGATTTGGCGTTCTTATTCCAGTCTGAACATTCCATTCAGAGATATTCTGTGGATTTCATTTACTTCTTTTGGACTTTCTTTCCTGTTAGGAGGATTTCCAGCTGGAGGAGCATTTGTTTCATTGACTGTCCTTTGCACACTTTACAGCCGCAGTTTTGAAACAGGCTTCCTTCTTCTAAAACCAGCAGCACCAATAATCTGCTCTTTTGCAGCAGCTTTTGACGCTCTTACTGCTATGTTTGGTTCTTACATTGTTGCTGTAAAAACAAAATGTATTGAACATCACGGTATTAAACATTTTATTTAGAAAATACTCGTGGTTGCGACTTTCAAAACCACTTAAAAAATCTGGGGTGGCAAAATTTGTCAAAGTCACCCAATAAGGAAACTATATATGAAAGCTTCAAAATTTATTATTTCTACTCTTCGTGACGCACCAAATGACTGTGTAATCGAAAGCCACAAGCTCATGATGCGCTCTGGCATGACTCGTAAACTTGGAAACGGACTTTACGCTTACATGCCCCTTGGTTACAAATCATACATGAAGGTTCAGAAAATCATCCGCGAAGAACTGGATGAAGCTGGCTGTCTTGAAATGAAACCAACTGTTATCCAGCCAGGTGAACTCTGGAAAGAATCTGGACGCTGGGACAAAATGGGCGAAGAAATGCTCAAGCCACAGAACCGTCAGGGACAGGACATGGTTGTTTCTCCAACCGCAGAAGAAGCATTCACAGCACTTGTTCGGGAAGGACTTTCTTCATACAAGCAGCTTCCTTTTACACTTTATCAGATTAATACAAAATACCGTGATGAAATCCGCCCACGCTACGGTGTAATGCGCGGCCGCGAATTCACAATGATGGATGCATATTCTTTCGACAAAGATCAGAAAGATCTGGATGCTTCATACGATAACGTAGCAGCCGCTTACCGCCGCATCTTCAAGCGCATGGGTCTTAAAACAATCAGCGTAAAAGCTGACACCGGCGCTATGGGCGGTTCAGGTTCAGAAGAATTCATGGTTGAATCTCCAGTTGGTGACGACACACTCATCCTTTGTCCAGACTGCGACTACGCCGCAAACGTAGAAAAAGCTGCCTGCGCAAAAGAAACTCCACTCAATTCAAAAGGTGAACCACAGGTTAAGACAGATCTTCCAGTAGAAGAAGTCGCAACTCCAAATGTTTTCAGCATTGAAGACATGGAAAAATTCTTTGGCGAAAAATCAACTACATTCCTTAAAGCTCTTGTTTACAAGGTTTACAACTGTGCACTTGATCTTTCAAAAACAGAAGAATACAAAAATGCAGAAACTGTTACAGAAGGAAAGCAGACATACTATCCAGAAACATACTGGTGTGTACTTATCCGCGGAGACCTTGATGTAAACGAAGCAAAGCTGGCTTCTGTACTCAAAGCTTCTGGTGCAGAACTCGCAAACGACGAAGATGTTCTTAAATATTCTGGCGCTCCACACGGATTCGTAGGTCCACGCAATCTTAAGATTCCAGTTCTTGCAGATGATTCAACTTTGGAAATGCACGACTGTTTTGCCGGGGCTGGAAAAGAAGGCTTCCACATCAAGCACGTTGAACCTGGCCGTGACTTTACGGCATTCATGAGCGCAGACGTTCGCACAGTAGTTCCAGGAAACAAATGTCCTTGCTGCGGCGGCGAATTCTACATGAAAAAAGGAAACGAACTTGGCCACATCTTTAAGCTGGGCGACAAATACACAAAATCAATGAACGTAACTTACCTTGGTGAAAGCGGAAAGCCTGTAACACCAATCATGGGCTGTTACGGAATCGGTGTAGACCGAACTCTTGCTTCTATTATAGAAGCAAACAACGACGAAAAAGGAATCATCTGGCCAATGACAGTTGCTCCATTCCAGGTAGCAATCATTCCAATCCAGTACAAAGGACAGATGCAGGAAGTTTCTGACAAGCTTTACGAAGAACTTAAGGCTAGTGGCATTGAAGTATTCCTTGACGACCGCAACGAACGCCCGGGCGTTAAGTTCACAGATTCAGAACTTATCGGCTTCCCAATCCGCATCGTAGTTGGCGACAAGAACCTTCCGAATGTTGAATTCAAGCTCCGCAAAAACGCAGAGGCAGAACTTGTTCCAGCAACAGAAGCTGGAAAGAAAGCCATCGAAACAGTTCGCGCAGAACTTGCAGCGTTAAATAAATAAAACATTAAAAACGCGGTGATCAGCCAGTCAAAAGGTTCATATCGCCGCGTTTTATACTTTAACCGTATTCTATGAAAAAACTAATTACATTACTAACAGCTTTATTTTTATCAGTTTCATCACTTTTCTCACTCCCAGGTTTTCCTCCATACATTCAGGAGTTACCAGGCCAATATGTTTATTACGAAGATAAAACTTTTCAGCGAAAATCATATTTTGGACTGCTCCAGTTTGACGAAAAAACTTTTGCAGCCCGCTACTACGCACCATTTGACGCAAAAGAAAAAAAGCCGGAAACTGATGTAGAAATTTATTTTACAATCGACCCGAAAGCTGACCACATGGAACTTACCGGTGAAAAAATAATGTCCGGCTTCACTCCAGAAGAAGCAGAAATCATAAATTATCTTCATGATATGATTTACGAACTTAGCGCCCGCCGGAAAAAAATCGGTGCACTCTCAGAAAACAAACGAATTGTTCGCAACGACGAATATTTTGGTCAGTTCGGTGGTTTTGTCACAGTTGAATACGATGCAATAGTTCCTTTGTTCAACATTAAGCAGGTATTTTCCGATGAATCAGCTCCAGAATTTTTCATCGTAACAGCAGGACAGCTCACTTCTGCAACTGACAAAACCTTTGAAAAATTCAAAGGTTTTCCAGAAAAACTTCAGGATGCTGCACATAAAATGCCAAAGAGCAAAAAACTTACTCCACTTACATTTAAAACAGAAGACGGCAAAAATATACTTCTTGATTCCAGCTGGACACAATCTATGGATAACGTATTCATGCAGGGAGATGCTGCGTTGATTTCTGTAAGTACAATTCCTCATGCACCAATAGATTTTTTAATCCGCCAGCTTTTGTTAAGTACAGAAGATTCTTATCTCAATTGGAATTTAACTGAAATTACAGAAGAAAACGGAAAAATTAAAATCAACGGACTTTATTATCAGCCATCAACAAAGAATTTAAGCAGGAACTATAAAATTGCAATGAAGAACAATTCTTACTATGATTTTGTTACTATGACAGTTTATTACAGCATTTTTGAAAAAAATCGCAAATATTATATAAATATCATAAACAAAAATTCAGAAAAAAATGATTGATACTACAAGCATTATTTTAAAATTACTGATTACTTTTCTCTGTTTTTTTTACGGAAGTTTGTTTGTTAGAACAACAATAAAAAATTCCGCCGGTTTTTTCTGCGGTATTGGAGAATTTTCTATTGGATTATGGACTTTTTCAGACATTTTTCAATTTTTTCTAAAAGACACAAATGAGCTTTCTTTATTACAAACGTTTATTTACATTTGTGCGGAATTTGCAATTTGTTCGTTATTTGTATTCACAAACAGAATATTAAACAAGAATAATTTTTTTTCAAAAAAAATTAATTGCAAAATTTTTGCCGTTCCATTCTTAACAATCATAATTTCTTTTTTTTACGAGTTTTTCACTACAAAGCATCTTTTTTTAATTCCCCCGGAAATACTTCCAGACATTAAATATCCTGCATACAGCTTTCCAAAAAGACCATACTATTATTTTCATTGTGCATTTTGCTACATCGTAATATTTTATTCTATAATTAAAGTTTCAAAAACAGTTTCTAAATATTTATCAAAACGAAAGTATCTGACTATTTTGTATTCATGTACATTTTTATTTTTCTTAATAATAAGTTCCTACAAATTCTTTATTGAAAATTTTCATTCAAAAAGAGCAATTTTAATACCAGATTATATTTCTTCCCTTTCTATTCTTTCATTGTCTACAATTACATTCGTAACATTGTATTTCCACACAAAAGAACGAAATCTAAGACTTTCATTTGAACAGTTCTATTACACTTGCGAATTCCCCGTAATAATTTTTTCAACTAACAATTTGTTTCTTGATGCCAACAATGAAGCTCAGAAATTCTTTTCGCAATACAATATTAAAATCACCTCAGAAACAACCATAAAAGAAATTTTTTCCGAAAGTCAATTTCTTCAGCTAGGTACATCCAGCGATTTTTTTTACCAGACAGAATTCTATATCTCAAATATTCATGATAAGCAATTATATTTATGCAAAAAAATTCCGATTCTTTCATTCCTAAAAAATGAAACAGGTTATTATATTTCAATAATAAAAATGAATTTCTTTTCAACCGCCATAGGTAATTTAAAATACAAATATTTTACTGATGAGCTTACAGGCTGCAAAAATCAAAAAGAATTTGAAAGGATTTTTGTAAATCACGTAAATTCTCATGAAGAACCGCTGATTTTAATTACCGCAAAAATCAATAATCTTGATTATCTTAACAAAGTAATCGGACTCAAAAAAACCGATTTGTACATTATGAATTTTGCTAACATCTTAAAAAGTTCAATTACAATAAATGATATTCAAAAAGAAACAGAAAAGGAATTGTTCAGATTAACCGGTTCAACCTTTGCACTTATTGCTTCAATAAATCAAAAAGATTTGATTTCAGATTTCTTTAAAACAATAAAAAAAGACTGTAAATCCTTTTCAAAAAATCGCATTGAACCATTAACCTGTTCTCTTGGCTATTCTCTTGTAATGCACAATGAATCAAATTCTCAAAAAGCACTTCAAAAAAGCTTTGAAAATATGCTGTTAGATTCAAATTAGAATAAACGAACCACCGTCCCACGAATAAACCGACGTTAAAAATTATTTCTGGAAAGCGGACTACCAATCCACTGCCCTTCAGTTCCAAGATATTCTTTCTTTTCCCCTTCAACAAGAAACTGGACGCTTTTTACAGTAGAAAAATCAGTCGCAGTGTACACAATCTGCATAAGCTGTGCAATACATCCCTCTACACCAACAGAATTGAATTCAAAATTTTCATTGAAATTAAGAGTTGCAACTCCATTTTTTACAGAAGCGCCAATCAAACGTGTTCCAGACGGAATCAACGAGCGGCAGTTACCTTCACCTGGCAGCGGACCAGCCAACAACGCTTTAATAGCATCAGTAAGCGGAGAATCGCTCTTTGGCAACGCCCTTGTTACTATTTTTCGATTCACTTTTCCGTCAGAATCAATAACAACAAAACAAAGATTTGTATTTCTAGTTTGAGGAACAGCAGTTGCAACTTTTGTACTTTTATCAGCATCAACAGTTTTTACAGCAGTTGGAGTCTTTTCAGCAAAATTCTCAGTTTTTACAGATTCCCCAGCTTTTACAGCCTGCAAAATTTCCTTTTCTATTGAATTATCAGCCTCAACCTTAATTTCTTCCTTTGCAGGCTCAGCAGATTTAACAGGCTCAACCTTTGTAACCGTAGTTTTTGTATCACCACCCATCAAATCAAATTCGTACTCTTCTTCAACAACAGGCTTTGGATTTTTTTCCTGATGTTTTTGAACAAATTCTGGTGTCGAAACCCCAACCCTTTCAAAGAAATTAGTTTTTTTCAGATTAGAAACAATATTATCCTTTTTTACAAAAAACAACATTATTATAAAAATTACACAAACAAAAAATATTGATAAATAGAGACCTGTATTTATTTTTTTATTATTTTTTTCTTTTGACATACTATATTATCGGCTTTTTTTGATTTTTTTTTAATTATTCTTTTGGGCGCAAACTGTTTTGCGAGCCGCGTTCCAGGGCCCGCTAACGCTTGGTCTCCGCTCCACTTCGTTCCGCTCCGCCTTGCCTGCGGCAACCCTTCCATGCTTGGCGCAGCCTTTCCCCAAAAAAAAGCGCCTCCCGTTCCCGAAAGGCACTTTCTAAAATATGTTTTTGCAAACTACAGTTTTTTTTACTTTGCCAGGTATTCATTCATAGCGGCAGCAGCTTTTCTGCCTTCGCCCATTGGTTTTTGGAGGCCACTGAAAAACCTCTGATCTTAAAATTTTTAGTGTTCTTTTTCGATAGTTTTTGAATAAAGTAACACTAAATATGGATAAAAAAGCAGTGATAGGGACTTTTTCAGTGGCTTCGGTTTTTGTCGCTTCGCGCCAAAACTCAAGTTTCAGCTTTCAGCTGAAACTTGACACCGCAATAGGCACTATTTTGCAAACGAAGTTTTTTTTTACTTTGCCAGGTATTCATTCATAGCTGCTGCTGCTTTACGGCCCTCTCCCATTGGTATTTGTCGCTTCGCGCCAAAACTCAAGTTTCAGCTTTCAGCTGAAACTTGACACCGCAATGGGCAACGTTTTTGCAAACTACAGTTTTTTTTACTTTGCCAGGTATTCATTCATAGCTGCTGCTGCTTTACGGCCCTCGCCCATTGCTAAAATAACTGTTGCAGCACCTAGAACTATATCTCCACCGGCCCAGACTTTTGTTTTGCTTGTAGACTGGTTTTCATCAACTGTGATATGACCCTTTGCATCCTGATTAAGACCTGGTGTAGTCTTTACAAGGAGAGGGTTTGAACCGTTACCAAGAGCAACAATCATTGCGTCACATTCGATATCGTGTTCTGAACCAGGAATTGCAACTGGTGAGCGGCGGCCAGAAGCATCTGGTTCACCAAGTTCGTAAGACTGAACTTTAACACCAACAACTTTTCCTTCTTCGTTTCCAAGAACTTCAACCGGGTTTTCAAGGAATCTGAAGTTTACGCCTTCTTCTTCTGCGTGAGCAATTTCTTCAAGACGAGCAGGCATTTCGGCTCTTGTACGGCGGTAAACGATATCAACCTTTTCTGCACCCAGGCGGAATGCCATGCGGGCTGCATCCATAGCAACGTTTCCGGCACCACAAACTACTACGTGCTTAGCTTCATAGATTGGAGTAGCGGCATGTTCTTTATCGTAACCCTTCATAAGGTTAGCGCGTGTAAGGTATTCATTTGCAGAGAATACACCAATAAGGTTTTCGCCAGGAATGCGCATGAACTTAGGAAGTCCGGCACCAGTTCCAACGAATGCTGCATCAAATCCTTTTTCTTCAAGAAGCTGATCCAAAGTATCTGTACGGCCAACAAGGAAGTTCATTTCGAACTTAACACCCATTTTCTTAAGGTTGTCGATTTCATTCTGAACGATAGCTTTTGGAAGACGGAATTCTGGAATACCGTACATCATAACGCCACCGGCTTTGTGGAAAGCTTCAAATACTGTAACTTCATGACCAGCGCGGGCACAGTCGGCAGCAACTGTAAGACCAGCAGGACCTGCTCCAATTACAGCAACCTTTTTTCCAGTTGCAGGAGCAATCTGTGGCATTGTTACTTTATTGTTTTCACGTTCCCAGTCAGCAACAAATCTTTCAAGGCGGCCGATAGAAACAGCTTTTTCAGCAGATTTGTAAGTTTTTCCAACTGTACACATACCCTGACACTGTTTTTCCTGTGGACAAACACGACCACAGATTGCAGGAAGCAATGAAGTTTCCTTGATTGTATCAACAGCACCCTTAAAGTCACGTTCTGCAATTTTAGCAATAAACTGCGGGATTTTTACTCCAACAGGACAACCATTGATACATGGCTGGTTCTTGCACTGAAGACAGCGGTTAGCTTCTACTACAGCCTGTTCTTCTGTATAACCAAGAGCAACTTCTGCCATCTGGCGAGCCCGTTCTGCTGGTTCACGGCTAGGCATTTCCATCTGAGGGATTGCCATTCTATCTTTTGGACTTAAAGTCTTTCCTTCGATTTTTGCCAATTCATCTTTGGCAATCTGATTCAATTCTTCTAATGTTTTGTGAGCCATCTTAGTTCCCCATCTTACACTTATGGAAGTCTTCTGTTTCCCGAGCCTTGAAAGACTTCATACGCATCATCATGTTATCCCAGTCAACCTGGTGAGCATCGAATTCTGGTCCGTCTACACAAACGAACTTCATTTCGTTACCCACAGTTACACGACAACCACCACACATACCAGTTCCATCAATCATGATTGTGTTCAAAGAAACTGTTGTAGGAACATTATAAGGCTTTGTTGTAAGAGCACAGAACTTCATCATGATTGGAGGTCCAATTGCAATTACTTCTGCTGGTGGACACTGACTTTCACACATTTCCTTAAGAGGAACAGTAGAAACACCCTGACGACCAGCAGAACCGTCATCAGTCATAATGATAACTTCGTCTGCAATTGCCTTCATTTCATCAACGTAGATCAAAAGATCCTTTGTGCGGGCAGCAATTACTACGATTACTTTATTTCCAACAGCTTTGTGAGCCTGAACGATTGGGTAACATGGGGCTACACCAAAACCACCACCAACTACAACAACAGGGCCGTCTTTCTTTTCTATTACAGAAGGATTTCCAAGTGGTCCAAGCAATGCTGGAAGTTCGTCACCAACATTTTTCTGTGAAAGTTTATAAGATGTTGCACCTACAGCCTGGAAAGCCAGAGCAATCCAGCCTTCTTCGGCATTAGCATCAGCAATTGTAAGAGGAATTCTTTCGCCAAAATCTGTGTCCACCTGTAAAATAATGAACTGTCCGGCTTTACGGTTGCGGGCAATTTCAGGAGCCTCAACCTTCATGTACCAAGTTGCAGATGCTTCTGACAACTTTTTCTTTTCTAGGATTTTAAACATACCAATATTTCCTTAAATAAACAAATATTAGTTTTATCATACTATAACGTTGATTTATGGTCAAACATTCAAAAATTGAATAAATTAGAATATAATTTTTCTAAAAACCTACAGCAAAATTTACGAAAGCACCAATACCCGCACCTTTGAATGAACTCTTAAAATCAGAACCTTGCAGAGAAACCCCCAAATCAAGTTCTACAAACCTGAAATTCATAATTATGCCGGCTTCATGCTTAAATATTTCATTAAAATAACCAGTAGAAAACCATCCGCCAAGCATATTAAGCAAAGTAGCTTCACAACTTAAATTATATTCCGCAAAATATTTAGCATCAGAAGTATATGGCTGTCTAATTCCTAAACCTGCAAGAGCACCCAAAGAAAACCAGTTACCCAAAGGTCGCCAGGCAACTTCCACTCCAGTTTTGAAAGGTCTATGAACATTGAAGGAAGCTGAACCATAAGTTTTTTCAATATCTTTAACATCAGGATCTTCTCCTTCCTGATTGATAAGATATTTTAATCCGTCAACCTGATAATCAAAACTCATCAGAATATCCGACTTATATCCAAATTTTCCAGGAACCATTGGAACTCGCAAATATGCACCACATTGCAAAGTACTAAAAAAACTATGTTCAACACAAATTTCAAAGTCAAAACCACAATTCTTGAAAATATCTTCACCAATAGAAATATTTTTAGAATCTCCTTCAAAAATTGGTTCAAGATTTGTTCCGCCATATACAGTCATGTCCGCAATTGCAGAAACTATTACACTTCCATCAGAATCATTCTTGTATGCGCCATACATATCATTCGTTTCAAGCTTAAGGAGAGGCTTTACAAGAGCTGGTTTTGCCGTAATATGAAATCCAAATAGATCAAATCCTATCTTTGCCTGGGTATAGAAAAAAGATTCTCCCTCTGCATTTCCACCAACATGCAAAGTTTCGTAGTAGTTAAACCCTTTTCCTAAATAATCAAATAATTTTTTTGAAACATTCACAAACCCGTATGCATCAACACCAAAATTTACACCAAACTGCATGTTGTTTATAAGATTTAAATTAACATACAAATTATTATTGAACAAAAAATCTATTTGCCAGCCATCACTCGGAACATCTTCAGACATTTGTGGTAAATCAATAACTACTTCTTCAACAAAAAAATCTTTTGCATTTAAAAAATTATTTGAAACACCGGTATCCACCTGAAAACCAATTTCAAAAATTCTTTTAGGCTTTCGCAAAAGATTAACCTTTTTTAGATAATTAACCCATTTATGCTTTTTGTTGCCATTTTCATCAAGTTCATCATCGTCATACTCGTCATTATCATCTTCAATTTCATCAGTTCTGTTCAAGACATCTGTCATCAGCAGCTCTTCTGGGGCTACATTTTCGTCCTGTAAGGTGCTATTTTCTTCTGAATTTTCATCTGAACTGCTTAGCACTTCTTTTTCTGATTCATTCAAAGTATTTTCTGTATTTTCAAGACTGTTATCAGAAAGTTCATTACCATCTTCAATTTCATCAGTTTTGTTTAAGACATCTGTCATCAGCTGCTCTTCTGGGGCTACATTTTCGTCCTGTAAAGTGATATTTTCTTCTGAATTTTCATCTGAACTGCTTAGCACTTCTTTTTCTGATTCATTCAAAGTATTTTCTGTTTTTTCAAAACTGTTATCAGAAAGTACATTATCATCAGCGTCTTCGTCAAATTCTTCATTATCTAAAACTGGATTTTGCTGATAATCCACAAAATTTTCCTCAGAAATCTTTTCCTGTTCCTCAAATTCAAATTCATTAAATTCATAATTTTCTTCGTATTCAACATCTTCAATTTCTGAAAAGGCGGAAACCAAAACAAAAGCTAATAAAATTGATGAAATAAATAAATTTTTTCTCATTTTGTTCTCCTAATAATTCTAAGAAAGAACTTTTGTTTCCGAATTAACTTATTTTTCACTCATTTACAACGAAATGATAATGTGTGTAAATAAACAAGCTTGCAACGCAAACTGCAAAAACAACAAAACCTGTGCAGATCCAGTAGTTTTGTCTTGCATTCCTAAAAAATTACCACCTGTCCATCTGCATAAAGAATTGCGGCAGCATTCATTCCAATTTCTGCATCTCGTTTCATCTCAATTACACCACTAGGTGCCTTTATAGTAATTTTTGGAGTAAACTTACTTGAACGCAAAATGTTTTTAGTTTCTTCCAATCCAAAATCTATAGAACCACCACCAAATGAAAGCTGTTTATTCAATGCAGGGTTTTCTGAATATAATTCAACGCTGGCAGATTTTTGAGGATCAACATAATCAAGTACAGTATTTTTAACTGAATAAACAAGTGTCAGTTTCTGAACAATATCCATGTATTTTTCAAAATCTTCAAAATCAGTAGGTTCTGTTCTGTCAAATAAGTCCTTATCCTCATCAATATCTCCAAGCTTAAGTACATTAAGCTCAATGTCATCAATAATATCAATCTTAAGTTTGATAACTATCATTGCGTTTAACCTAATTGAATTTATTTCAATATTCTCAATTTCAGAACTTTCAATTTCAATATAGTTATTACCATCTTCACTAGAAATTCCTAATTCATAATCCAGCTCAAGAGAAGATTCTGAATGTAAATTCAACAAATCTACAATATCTGCTTTAAATACTCCTGGAATTTTATCTATATCAGTAACAACGATATTATTTTCTTTTTTTAGAACAACATCTTTCGTAATTACACTTATTGAACTTTCTGTCTTTCCTGCCAGTATTTCTTCTTTATTTGGCAAAAGTGGAACTTTTTCAGAATCAACCTTACCATTTATAACTCCGGAAAATTTAATTTTCTTCAATTCTGTTAAATCTGGAGAAACAGCATAAATATAAACTGGAAGTTCAACGAAATTCATTTTATTAGCTGCAGTTGAATCTCCAAGTACATCGGAAAGCGTATTAAAAATAGTTCCCATAGTAAATTTTGTATCAATAGTATCAGAAACCTTATCCATAGCATCTAAATTGATTGCAATTTTTTCCCAATTAAACACAGGATTAATCAAAATACTGAATTTGTAACTCTTTCCTAATTCAATATTTGAAAAAGTTGCATAATAAGGATGCTCTACAGTAGCACCTGGCATTTTAATATTTACATTAAAATCGATTGTTCCTTCGGTAGCAGGGTATATTGTTTTCCCAGAAGAATCTGACAAAAATTCTACATTTTCCGATTTTTTGGATTTTAATAAAACTGTTCTCTTATCACTTACCGAACCAATTTCAAAAAAATCCGAATAAGTTTCAAGCTTAATATCATTACCTTCTGGCAATTCATTTACATATTCTGCTGTAAACCCTGATTTTTCCAGCTTTATATATTCTATATAGTTTTTTACATCACCAGGCATATCTTCATTTACGTTAAGATTAAGACTGTCCTTAATATCCTCAAGATTTACAGTAACTTGCTCAATGCTGTTAATTTTACAGTCAATATTAACATCAATTGAATTCTCATCTGTAAACACAAGAGTAGAATTATTTAATGTAATTGTAATATTGGAAACAACATTAACATTTCCTGAAGAATACGTTCTGCCACCTAAATCCAGATGCTTATTTATCAAATATGATTTTCCAGGTTCAACTCCCCCCTCTGAAAAATCGCCGTCAGCCGCAGTAATCGCCCCGGAAAGATTTATTACTGGCGAAACAGCAACATTCTGCCAGCCTTCCGGAATTTCAGCCTTTGCAAATAACTCGCCATTTTTAATAACACAACTAACAAAAGTTTCATCCGTTGAAAACTTTATAGTCTGATCAAGTTTTAATATTCCATCACTGCCTAAATCCATTGTCAGGCTGGTAATTTTTTTTATCTTGATATCACTACTAAAACCAAAATTTAAACTATAATTATAAACTACATTTGAACTTCCGCCTTTAGCCGAACCAGACACTTTCATTGGCAAGGATTTTGTTAACTGCGTACCTTTCAGAGGAATTTTTGCAGTTTTTGAACTTCCTTTTGTAACTGTAATCGGATTAGCCTTAACTGAACCCAGAGCAAACTGAATGGTAATTGAACAACCAGCTGGTAAATCATCAGGAGGAGTGATAGTTATATCTATATAACCTTCTGAAAATTCCATTAATCCATAATCAACACCACTAATCGATATTGGAAGACTTTGTTCAGTTAATACTCCAAGACCAGGTGCCATTAATGGCATTGAAGAAAAAGTTGCCATATCAGTTACTTTTGCATTTATATCAGGCAAATTTATCTTAGCATCCTGAATGTCGCTAACTGACATTTCAGGAACTTTAAATTCTTTTTCAAAACTTATCTTTCTAAGTTTTTCAGCAAAATCCATTTCAGAAAGATAAGAACCCATATCAACTGGAATTTCAGAAACTGGCATACTTAAAAGATACTGCTGACAAGATGAAATTCCGCCGGGATTATAATCATATACATTTATCTTAATATCAGAATCGCTAGCAATACCTTCGGTTATACTATCAAGAGAAATATATTCCGAAAGTTTTTTAGAATAACTTCCTAAAGAAAAACCATACTGAGATTTTAGTTTAACTGCAAACGTTTTAGGAATTTCCATCTTACAGGCAGCCAGCATAACTACCCCTATGAAAATAAAAACCGATAAAATTTTCTTCATGCCATTATTTTAACATCTAATTCAATAAAATACGACAAAAAAAGCGGATTTCCGACATAAGAAATCCGCTTTTATATAGAAATTTGAGGCTGCCAATAAGTTTGCATTACGGTGGTTGAGTTTATCGAAACCACCACATTTAGTGTAGCAGTCATTTCGACGAGTGGTTCCTGAGCGCTACACTCATTACTTTTGGGACAGCACCTTCTATTTTTTAAGCAAAGCTGCAAATGGATTGTAACTCATTCCGTCATCACTGCCAGAATTGTAGCTGCGATTTCCACCGTTGCGGTCACGATTTCCAGCAGGACGGGCAGCCCCATTTCCACCAGCAGAACCTTTCTTTACAACTACAACCTTGCGCTTTGTTTCGCCAGAACCTGTTCCTGGATCACCTGCACTGCGGGCTGCAGCGCGGCTTGCAACACTCTGTCCTATGCGGCTTGCAGCATCACTTTTCAAGCTCAAAGAAATGCGCTTTCTGTCTTTATCAAGGCCAATGATTGTGAATTCAAAAATATCGCCAACCTTAACAACTTCCATCGGATCCGTTACAAAAGAATCGCTCAATTCAGAAACGTGAATCAAAGCTGTTTCGTGCAAACCGATATCTACGAAAGCACCAAAGTCTACTACATTCTTGATTTTTCCTGTTACCTTCATGCCTTCTTTAAGGTCTTCAAACTGAACAACACCTTTCTGCATGATTGGAGCTGGATATCCGTCACGAGGGTCTCTGTTTGGCTTCTGCAATTCTTCAATGATATCATTCAAAGTTGTTTCGCCAATATTATATTTCTCTGCAAGAGCCTTTCTTTCGTCATTGCTGATTTTTCCGCCAGCTTTAACAGTTGGAAGCACTTCTCTGGCAACATCATAGTTTTCAGGGTGAACCCAAGTGTTATCAAGAGGGTCAGAACTTTCTGCAATCTTAAGGAATCCGGCACACTGTTCAAAGGCTTTTGGACCAAGACCTGGAACCTTTTTCAAGTCCTCGCGGCTAAGAATTTTTCCATTAGCATCACGATATTCTGTGATTTTCTTTGCAGTGTTCATTGTAATACCAGAAACATAGCTCAACAGCATGTAAGAAGCTGTATTTAAGTTTACGCCAACCTGGTTTACAACAGAACCAACAACTTCATCCAAAGTTTCACCAAGCTTTTTCTGATTTACGTCGTGCTGGTAAAGACCAACACCAATAGCCTTAGGGTCAATTTTTACAAGTTCTGCGAGAGGATCCTGCAGACGGCGGCCCATTGAAATTGCACCACGAATTGTAAGGTCAAGCTCAGGGAATTCTTTTGTTGCCACTTCAGAAGCTGAATAAACAGAAGCACCAGATTCATCAACAACAGTATATTTTACGTCTGCATCTGCATAGTTTTCGCTGATTACTTTTGAAACTACAGCCTGCACTTCTGGACTGCCAGTTCCGTTTCCAACTGCTACAACCTGAATGTCATACTTATCAATAGCATCATTAAGCTGTCTGTAAGCATCTGCTGGATCCTGAACCTGGAAAATCTTGAAATATCCAAGATATTTTCCTGTTTCATCAAGTGCGGCACATTTTGTACCTGTACGAATACCAGGGTCAATTCCAAGAACCCGGCTGCCTTTAATTGGCTGTGTCATCAAAAGATTTTTAAGGTTTTCACTGAAGATACCTATACCGTGATTATCAGCTTCATCTGCTTCGTTGCTGCGGATTTCGCGAACAACAGCAGGAGAAAGAAGGCGCACAACTCCGTCTTCAATGGCTTCTTTATGATATTTGTTGTTTACAACAGCTTTGCGTGTAAGCAAATCAACTGCCGAATCAACATCTACGTCAATTGTAACATCAAGAGCGCCCTCCCGTTCTGCACGGTTGATTGCAAGAATGCGATGAGGTTTTACCTGATTCAAAGGTTCTGAATAATCCCAGTACATCTGATATGTACTGACTTTCATTGCCTGTTCTTCTGTCTGTCCGTCTGGAACAATACCCTTAGTCTTGATGTTGCCTTCTGCCATATAAAGGTCAAGAATTGCAGCACGGTTTTCTGTATTCTGACTTACACGTTCTGCAAGAATATCCTGCGCACCTTGCAAAGCATCTGCGGCAGATTCTACGTTAAGAGCAGCATCTTCATTGTCTGTTTTAACATATTTTTCAGCTTCTTTTTCGATTGCGGCATCATTCATTTCAAGCATAGCATCTGCCAAAGGTTCCAGCCCCTTTTCTGCAGCAACCATACCGCGAGTCTTCTTCTTTTTCTTAAATGGAGCCCACAAATCTTCAAGTTCAGTAAGAGTTGTTGCGCTCATACAAGCGTTATACAAAGATTCTGTTAATTTTCCCTGCTTGAAAATTCCTTTTACAATTTCAAGGCGGCGTTCTTCAAGATTTTTATATGTTTTGAACAAGTGGTCTGTATCACGTACCTGAACTTCATTCAAATTATCATGTTTTTCTTTTCGGTAGCGGGAAATAAAAGGGATTGTACAGCCTTCTTCTACAAGACTGATTACTGCACTAACCTGCTGAAGACGTATCTGTAATTCTTCAGCAATTTTTTTCATAATTTCAACTTCATTAACTTTTAAAGCTTCAATTGTTTCTTCTGTAAATTCCATAGTGAAACGATTTTACCGAAAAAAATAATTACGTGTAAAGAGTTTCCATTAATTAATTAGAATTTAGACAGCACTCGAAAAATCAAGTTTATGAATAATTTGCAAAGAATTTTAATATCCGTTGAATGAATGAACCCCTACGCAAGCATGGGAGTATCCTTCGTTCTCATAATGCAAATGGGATTATAAAAATCAATTTTATACATTACCAATTAAAATTCGAAATTCGAATTTTCTTAAAAAAATGAAATTCCTTTCCCACTAGTTTAAAATCTGTGTTATAATTTGTATTCAGATGTATTGGAGGAATAATGAGCAACATTGTAGACGAAATAATCAAAGGTAGAAAAACATTTTTCATTGCTCCTGACAGAACTTTGTTTCCGCAATCTTATCTAGAAGAATACCTTACACTTGGTTATGAATGTTACTTTATAGACACAGACATTTTCCTTCCTATAGAAGTTAAAGTTGATATCATTCTTTCTGTATTTAAAGATTCTATTCTTTTCTTCAACATTGATGCGCCAATTCAAGGTAATACATGGAATCATCTGATTAAGGGAATGCAGGACAAATATCCTAATGCCCTTTTTGGAGTTTTATACGCAAAACGCCAGTCTGTTTCTGAACGACAGGCTCTGGAACGACAGTATCTGTATTCAATTGGAATTCAGTGTGGCTGTATTCAGATTGAATATCAGAAAAAAAATAATTTTCAGCTTATTGAACAGGTTCTTTACGCAAATCAGGCTATGGGCCGCCGAAAGAACGTTCGTGCAGTTTGTTCCAACAGCTGTTCTTTCCAGTTTACAGCAGAAGGACAGGGCGTTATTCAGAGTCGTCTTACAGATATCAGTATTTCACACTTTTCTTTTGTATTGCCAGAAGGTCAGCTGGAACTTGCTGATTACGAAAAAGTTTCTGACATTGCGTTTACAATTCATGGACTTAGATTCCGTTCTGATGCGGTTTTGTATATGACTCGCCCTGTAGAAACAGGAATACTGTTTGTATTTGCATTCCAGACTAAAAGTGGTCAAAGCGGGCTTGATCCTGTAAACAAACAACTTTTGATCCCAAAAGTTTATGAAATCATGGTAGAAAATTGTACGGAACTTCTGAACAAACTGTTTACTTCTGCAACACGTAAAAGAGACAACTCAGACTCTATTACAGATTTACAGTCAGTCGATTAATAGTTTTCAGTTTTTTACAAATTCAATTTATTTTTATTGCTTTTCTAAAAAACTGATTTACAATTTAGTCTATGGATTTTTTACACAACTTAGTTGAATACTACGATGAACTTTACCCAACTACAGATGAACAGTTAGCTTTCATTGAAGATATCTGCAAAGGTTTTTCTACCCCTAATAAGATACTACAGATTGGTTCAGGTTCAGGACAATTATCCTACCGCCTTGCAAAAAGAGGAAAAGACGTTACGGGAATCGAAATGTCGCAACCTTTATTAACATGTTCATCATTAAAAAGAAGATTTCAGCTTTTATCCATCAGATTTTTTAAAATGTCTGCTTTAGAAATGAATAAATATCTCGGAAAATCTTACTACAACGTTATAATGTGCCTGAACAACAGACTTGTATCTGTCCGTGATGAAGAAAGCGCAGAAAAAGTTTTAAAAAACTGCAAAGAACTCCTTTCTAAAAATGGAAAAATGATTATCCGTACTTATAATTATGAATACTTAAAAAAAGGCAACAAACCATCCATAAAAAAATCAGAAAGAGTAGCATCAGTAACAAATATTGAATTTAAATCTGATACAAAAGCAATTATTACACAAACAATAGAAACTTACTCAAAAAAAATTCCTGTTTTTGAAAATATGGAAATATTGCCAGTAACAAAACAATTATTAATTGAACTGGCAAATAAAGCCGGCTTTACAAAGATTGATTTCTACGGAGATTACAAAAAGACTCCGCTTTCTGATAATTCTGAAGAAATAATTTGCATACTTGAATAATTCAAAATCTGGTTCTAATCAATGCGCCACTTGTTGTTGTCGCGGCAAAAACGTTTTGCATTAACTTCCAGCATACGTCCGTCTTCACCAAGCATCTTTACCATTGAAGTCAATGGATTCACTTCCATTATTTTGAAGTTCGTTCCATCATAATGAATGTGAATTCCTTCATTAGGTAATTTTTTGCGAGCTTCGTTATACCAGTCAAATTCATAAGAAAGACAGCAAAGAAGACGTCCGCATTGTCCGCTGATTTTAAGTGAATTAAGAGAAAGGTTTTGATCTTTTGCCATTCTAATAGAAACCGGACGCAATTTATCGCTGACTCCGTGACAACAGAAAGGTCTTCCGCAAACGCCCAGTCCGCCAACAATACGAGATTCATCTCTAACACCAATCTGACGAAGTTCAATGCGCATTTTAAAAATACTTACAAGATCTTTTACAAGTTCACGGAAATCTACGCGATTTTCTGAACTAAAGAAAAACAAAGCTTTCTGCTCGTCAATAAGAAAATGGACAGTAATAAGTTTCATGTCTAATTTATGAAGCTGAACTTTTTCCTTGAAAATACCGTATGCTTCTTTTTCTTTTTTTTCATATTCTGCAGCTTTTGCCAGATCCTCTTTAGATGCCTTACGTTCAATTACTACAACATCCGAAGGTTTTACGCCCATTGGCTTTTTGGAAATTCCCAGAACTTTTGCCATGTCTTTTCCATAGCGGGTAGGAATAATTGCGTACTCACCAACACGAACGTCTATATTTTTTTCATTTTTTGCATAAACGCTTTCACAGGAATAAGCAAGTTTAAGACAATAAAGAGGCCCTTCAAATTCAAACTGTTCAAGACTTTCTCCAGATTCCCCATCTTCCAATGACGAAAGGTTTACATTTTCTTTATCTATATCGTTTTCAAAAATATCACTCATAACTACCTCAAATTATACCCTAAACTGCCAGAAAATCCACCACAAGACCTTTTATTTCATCCACTTTGCTCATTAGAGCAAGTTTATCTGAATGATTTTGCAGGACCATGGTGGCAAGCTTGTCAAGTTCCGTGTTAATCACATGAATTTGATAATAGGGATCTTTAGGACGAACTTCTTCAAAATACACGCCTTTTTTATAACTTTTTCCAAAGCGCTTTTTTTTGGAAATTTCGTAATTATTTTTTTCTACATACTTTAAGAAACTGCTTACAGATTTTCTGAATTCTGCAAAATTCTCTGCACTTACAAAATCATTCAGTTTATCTGCAGAAGAATCAACTGCATCTTTTAAAAAGACAACAGCTTCCTCAACAGACATTCCTGCTATCTCAACAGGAAACCCTTCGCTGGCAAGCTCTTGAATTTCCTGAGACTTTTGCATCATCGAAGAAAATGCAGTCTTTTTTGTTTTGTCTACTTTTTGCTTGTCCTGATTTTTTTGCGCTTCTCTTGAAGCATTTGCAACTGACGAGAAATATAAAGATGAATTTAAAACATCCATTGAACTCATGAAAGCGCAGCCTTATCCCTAATAGCCTTTGCCTCAAGAAATCGCTTTGTTTCTTCGTCAAATCTTGTTTCGTCTTCTATTGAAATACAATGCCCGTGAAATATTACCTTGTCTTCCATCTGAACTTTGCGGGTAATGATGTTACCGATTACAGCAGAAGAAGAAAGAAGTTTTACTCCTTCTCTTGCAGTTACATCTCCTAGTATAATTCCGCCAATAATCGCTGATTTTGCAACAAGATTGCCATGAATACGAGCTTTTTCGCTTATGATTACAGCACCGTCAGTATTTAAATCTCCGTCAATATCACCGTCAACACGAATAAAGCCGTTTACCTTAAGATCACCTTTGATGAACGACCCGTTCCCTACGAGAGTATTGATTGAAATATCATCTGATCTGAATGCCATTGTTTTCTACTTATTTTAATAATTTTACGTTGATGTATTTTGCTGGATCAACTACGTCTGAACCGATATGAACTTCATAATGAAGATGAGGACCAGTTGTAATACCAGTATTACCAATATTACCGATTATCTGTCCCTGATTTACAAATTCACCCTTCTTTACACGAGTAGCACTCATATGGGCAAAACGTGTATAAATACCATGTTTATGACGAATGATTATATAGTTACCAAAACTGTTGTCATAACCAACTGTTACAACCTGACCGTTCGCAGTTGCCATAATAGGATCCCCAGAACGCCATGTAGAAAAATCAATTCCCTTATGAATATACCACTGCCCTGTTACAGGGTGAATTGTAGGTCCAAACTGACTGGAAATATGAACGTTAGGATTGTTTACAGGCCAGATGTTTGGAATTTCACGGAAAAGTGCATTCTGGTTATCCAGCATTTTACCAATCTGTTCAATTGGCTGTACGGCTTCTTCAAGATATGCCGTAAGAGAACGTATATCAGAAGCTTCCCTAACAGAACCATTTACTGTATCCCGTGATGTAAACAGGGACGAAAGATCACCGTTATTTATAGAAGACTGAGATACATTATTATTTCTGTCCAATCCCAGCAAAGCAAGACTCTGAGAAAGCGAAGACTGAAAACGTTTTGCAGCCTGCAAAAGATTTGTATTTTCATCACGAAGTTCATCAAGACTTGCAAGAGTTTCGCGGTTTTTATTCATAAGCGAACTTATTTCAACTTTAGAAATTACGGCACGTCTGTTAAAATAGAAGAAAGAACCAACAATTCCTACAACAAGAACAAGTCCAAAACAGAGCGCAAAAACATTTGTCTGAAAGTTTATTACTTTGCTTTGCGAATGAGGTACAATCATTACTGTGAGTTTACTGTCAAAAATCTTAAACACTTTTACAAAGAAGAGTCCAATTGTCTTAAAAAAAGAAACAAAACTATTGTGTACGTTAGAAACAATGGTCTTCTCAATTCTTTTGTATCTTTGAGTTTTAGCCAATCTTTAAATCCCCAATTTATATAAAGCGTATAAACCAAATTGAGTATATCACGCTCATTTATTCAATGTCAAACTTTTAGTGAACTTTAAAAAAAGACCCGTTTTTCAAGAAATTCCCTATAATGTTGACAACTCCAAAATCCTATATTACATTTATCGGTAGGATTGGTAAAAAAAATCACCAATTTCCGAGACATTCCTGTCTCCTAACATCACCTTTTGGAAGAAAAGCCATGCAATTTTTTGATACTCACGCTCACATCGGGCTTATTTACGATGATCCTATAGAACAATTACGCGTTATTCAGCAAGCAAAGCAGGCTGGTGTAACTCGCATTGTCAGCATCAACAACAGTCTTCACGATTTTGAAAGGGTCTATCCAAACCTTAAGGCGTTGCCTGGAATTTACCACGCCGTAGGTGTTGCTCCTTCTGAAGTTACCAACCCAGGAAGCAATTATATAGATAAAATTGAACAATACCTTTCTAATCCAAACGTTGTTGCCGTTGGAGAAACTGGTTTAGATTATTTCAAACAGTTTGGTGACAAACGTTCTCAGATTGAACTTTTTATTACTCAGCTTGAACTGGCACAAAAACACAATCTTCCTGTCATTATTCATAACCGCGATGCAGGAAAAGACGTTTTTGATGTGCTTTCAGAAAGAATTCCAGATTCAGGAGCAATTTTACACTGCTATTCAGAAGATGCGGCTTATGCAAAAAAATGTCTTGATATGAACATTTATTTTTCATTTGCCGGTAACCTTACATACCGCAATGCGCGAAATCTTCACGAAACAATAATGAATATTCCATTGGACAGAATTCTTATTGAAACAGAAAGTCCTTTTATGGTTCCGGCAGAATTCCGCGGAAAACGCACAATGCCTGCTTACCTTACATCAACAGCTAAATTCCTTGCAGAAATGCTTGAAATGGATTTAGAAGAATTAAGTCAGCAGCTTTGGAAAAACAGCTGCAAGATTTTCAAGCTGCCAGAAGAATAATGCTGTATCATCCTGTAAAAATTGGTTCTGTAGAATTAAATGGGAATCTCTTTCTTGCACCTGTTGCCGGATACAGCGACAGGTCGTTCCGTTCTATTTGTGTAGAACAAGGAGCTTCCTTCACTTATACAGAAATGGTTAGTGCAGAAGCTTTGGTTCGTGGCAACTGGAAAACAGAAGAGCTTATGTCCCGTGCAGAAAACGAAAAATCCTATTCCGTTCAGATTTTTGGCGGCGAAGAAGATGTAATGTATGAAGCCGCAAAAATCGTGATGGAAAAATCCAGCTGTGAAGTCATTGATATTAACTGCGGTTGCCCAGTACCAAAAATCGTAAAGACAAACGCAGGTTCTGCGTTAACCAGAGACCCAGACCGACTTGGAAAAATTGTTGCCGCTGTAAAACGCGCCACTGAAGGAAAGCGACCTGTTACTGTAAAAATTCGATCTGGCTGGGACGCACAAACAATAACATGGAAAGAAGCAGCCCTGGCAGCGCTTGAAAACGGAGCAGATGCAATTACAATGCATCCACGAACAAAAACTCAAGGTTACGAAGGCTTTTCTGACTGGAATAAATTAAAAGAACTTGTACAGTTAGTTGACGGTAAAGTTCCTGTTTTTGGTTCAGGAGACCTTTTTAAACCGGAGGATGCAAAGCGTATGCTTGAAGAAACCGGCTGCGACGGTATTATGTTTGCCCGCGGCGCAATGGGAAACCCATTTATATTCAAAAAAACAATTCAACTTCTGCAGAATGGAGAATATCAGGAAATTCCTGCATCTGAACGAATAAAAACTGCGTTTAACGAACTTGCAATGCTTGCGGCAGATACAAACGAAAAACATGCCTGCATGGAAATGCGAAAACGCTTTTGTGCATATTCAAAAGGAATAGAAGGTGGTGCAGAACTTAGGGCAAAAACAGTTCATGCAGCAACTATAGAAGACTATCATCAGATATTTGACGATTATCTTTAAAATAATTAAACTTTAATACATGGGTTTACTACAAGCTATAACATTTTTTTTTGAATCTCTTTTTAATAAAAATTCTCCCGAAGTTCAGAAAAAAATCCAGATGAAAAAACTGGATAAAGAAATTTCTGCCTTTCAACCTTTGATTTTCAAAAACGGCAGAGTTCTTCCAAACTTTGCAGAAGCCTGTAGACTTTTATACATAAATACAAAACCAATAAACGAACTCCTTTACTCTACAATTTGTGGACCTGATGCCGCACGAAACCGCCGCTTTGAAGCTCAGCTTGTTGTTACCGGCTTTAGTTCAGAAGGTCAAAAAATTGTTGAAAGTCTTTCCTATGAAGAACGAAAAAAACAGCTGGAAAACACAGCTATGACTACTTCACAGATTTTTGACCATCAGCATAAAGCTTTAGAAAAAATTACACACGAACTGGGAACACCTGCATTCGCTCATATAGACAAAGATTTGAATCTCTTAAACCAGTTGTTTGACTTGTCAAAGTTCAGTTTTGTAACAGTTCTTCAAGTTTTTGATCCAAATTTTATTTCAGCAGATTTGAATTACCAGCCAGCATTTCAAGAAATATACATAGACCGAATGGTTAACATTCTTGAGGATATGTACTATCTGATAGCCGGATTAAAACTTTCCAACAGCACTCTGAATGCATTAATTGCATTAGAATCATTAAGAAAAGGAACTTCTTCCCTTGATAATCAGGAAAGCGAAATAGCAGATAATGTTAAGAAAATTGCATATATTCTAAAACATATAATTTCAGAAGAAAAAATCAAACTCCTGATTGCTTACGGAAGAAACGATATAAATTATGTTCCAAAAAAAGCAAAATATGAATTATCTGCCCGCAGAAATTTCAATGAAATGATTCAGGTTAGATTTAATACGGATGAACAGCGCATAAAATCTGAAATGAAGGACGAAAAAATTAACAATGAGCTTTCAAGGCTTTTTGGAGATGTTTCGCTGCTACGTCTTAACGGTTACAACAACGAAACTAATGCAAAACTACTGGCGAACGCACAGGTATCATTCACATGGATTATGCCTATGCAGATTCTAAAAACTTTCCTTTTTATTTTTATGACAGAACCAATCCGTTTACTTTTGAATAATATCGTTATTGAAGGATTCTTTAATAATTCCCAGTTCAAAACTGAATTTGCTGCAGATATTTTTGCCGCATTGGAAAGCTCAGAAAATCTTCAGGCATTTGAAGATTCATTCGCCAGCGGAAAACCTAATGATGTTGCCATGATTGAAGGCTATATTCGTGATGCCCATAAAGACCCGGATTTCTTTAAAAAGCTGGAAATGAATGTTAATAATATTAATGCTCAAGCCAGCAAGCTAATCAGCCGAGAAATAAATAGTTTAAACAAACTTTCTAAGCATCTTGAATTGCTGATTCAGGATGCTAAAAAACCTGCAAGTGAAATTATTTCAAACCTAAAAGTTCTGATGATGTCTTCACGAAACAGAGACAACTCAGACCTGTTGGAAAAACAATATCCAAAATGGGAAATATTTTTTGAAATAATGAAAAACTATGCTATCATTAATGGCTAGAGAAGAGATTAATTATGGCTACAAGAAAACGAAGAACAATAAAAGAAGTTTCCGCACAATACAAGAAGAGAATCTATGATTTAGAACAGCTTCTTGATATTTCCCGTTCCTTTAACTCTGCTCTTGAAGGTGCACAGCTTCTTGAATCTATCGTTTTTTCATGCATGGCACAGATGCACGTTACTGATGCCGGAATCTTTGTTCTTGACCTTATTAACTCTGAAAATTTTACACTTGAAACACGGCAGAGCAATGCAGAATTTGGAAGTAAAAACAAATATGTAATTCCATTTACAGATCCAATCATTGCTGTTCTTACTGAAGAGAGTCATCCTGTAACATTAGAATACCTTCTGGCAAAATGTCCAGACACAAATGTTGCAGATATCCTTAAGTCACTTAACCCAACTCTCATAATTCCTTTAATTCAGAAAAATCACATTAACGGCATTCTGTTTTTGGGTGAACGTTTTATTTTTGACCCAGATTCTGACGGTTCATATACAGATTACGAAAAGGATTTGATTCAAAACATTGCGTCTTTAGCTGCAATTGCCATCAACAATACAATGATGATTGAACGCTCATCTACAGACATGATGACTCAGTTAAAGCTCAAATACTTCTTCTTTAATGTTCTTACAGAAAAGCTTTACCAGGCAATGACAGAAAAATTGCCACTTTCTGTAATCATGTTTGACATCGACTTTTTCAAGCATTTTAACGACACTTACGGCCATGAATGCGGCGATTACGTTCTTAAAGAAGTTGCAAAACTTATAAAGACAAATCTCCGAGGAGAAGATCTTGCAAGCCGTTATGGTGGAGAAGAATTTACAGTATTGCTTAACAACACAGACAAAGAAGATGCCATGATGGTTGCCGAAAGAATCCGTACCAGCATTGAATCAAGAGACTTTGTTTTTAACGACATAAAAATGAAAGTTACTATTTCCAGCGGTGTTGCAGTATTCAATCACGAAACAAATCCTGTTTTAAATTCTGCAAAGCTTGTAAATCAGGCAGACCAGGGATTATACATGTCTAAACACAACGGACGAAACAGAGTAACTTACGCTCCCCCTTCTCTGGTAAAAGACACAGACGAATAAAGATGGCAAATCCTATAAGAAGACCATTTAAATATTGTTTTATCTCTGCAAGTCTGATTCTCATCGTTGTTAATCTGATTATTTATTTCATCACAAATTCCAGCACAAAACTGATGAACACATACGGACTAAATCCAGGACTGTTTTTATATCACCGTATGTACTGGCAGATATTTACATATATGTTTCTTCATGGGAATTTCAACCATTTGATTTCAAACATGCTGGGGCTTTTCTTTTTTGGATTTTCTGTAGAAAAAGCGCTTGGTTCAAAGGAATTTCTTTTAATATATTTTTTATGCGGAATTTTAAGCGGCCTTTTTTCTCTTGGCTACTTCATTGCAACAGATAACTACAGAACCTTATTGATTGGAGCAAGCGGTGCTTTGTATTCCATAATGCTGGCCTATGCCGTTATTTATCCAAAAGCAAATATTTATATATTTGGACTTATTCCAATTCCAGCTCCAATTCTTGTAATAATATACGCAATAATCGAAATTTTTACACAATTCACTGGATTGCAGGCGGGAATAGCCCATTTTGCCCACTTATTTGGTTTTCTGACAGCATTTTTGTATTTTATAATCAGAATGGGAGTAAATCCGCTAAAAGTATGGAAAAACGCTTATTTCAATTAATTTTAACTATAACGTTCATTTTTTCATCTGCATTTTTATTTTCCCAGACTCCAGATTTAGACAGAACAATTAACCTGCATGTATGGGCAGAATTGGATGCATATCCCGGACTAAAAGAAGCCCAGGATACATCCTCTGGTCAGTGGGACTATCCTATAAGCAGAATCAAAGAAGTTACCCCGTTTCTGATTACAGGCATGGTTTACGGCTGGAATTTTACTTATACACCTTACGATAAATTCAGAAATGTTCAGGAATATTTTGAAATCACACCTATAAGCAATTTAACTTCAAATGATTCTAAAATAATTTATGAAAAACCCTGGATTCAAGATAATAAATTAAACTGCTGGGCAAAATACAATCGTACAGATAACCAAACCTGGACATACAGAAAATGGCAATCTTTGAACTCTACAAAAATAAAAGGACGTGGAGTCGGTCAAATTTCAAATGGTTTTGATGGAATAACAGATGCTGCAAAAGATTCCTTAAAACAAGCATTACGACAGCATTACAGAGCATTAGAAAAAAATAAGCCAAAAGAAATAACTGGTCGTGTAATAATTTTTAAGGAACCAAAAATAGGGATTGTTGAAGGACAATATATAGTAGAACTTGATTTTTTCCTAGAAACGGATAGAATAGTTAAGTATACAGTTTTTTAACCTTGTATAATTCATGGAGGAATTTATGAAATAGACACTTGCTATTCTTTTTACAATATTTTTTATTGCTGGCAGTGCTTTTGCTCAGTCTGAAGTTTCTGCACTTCCAGATGAAGACGTAAAAGTTGACTTGTCAATGAAGGAGTACGTACCTGAAAATCAGCATCTTGATAAAGAAGATAAGGCTGGAAAAGTTCGTATCCAGTATATTCCAATGGTTGATGAAGTACGTATTTACTACAAAACTCTTTACACAACTTATGATTCAGGAAAAGCTATGAATGCTGTTCTTGGATGTCTTGAAGATTTTCTCAAAGAAAATAAGTACTATCACTACAAGTACATGGAAAAAGACAAGGAACGTTATTTTAAAGATGCTCGTGGAATCAGATGGGCAGAATACAGTTCTCACGTTAAATTCAGTCGCTAAAATGCAGCACCGCTAAAAATGTTTGTTTTTAGCGGTATTATTATAAAACAGGTTTTACATAAAAATGGACATTTCAAACATCATCAAAAACTTGCACCCTCTTGAAGTAAAGGTGCTTCTTAAGTATTCAGACAAAGATGAACTTACATCTGAAAAGCTTATTAAAGAATTGGATTATAAGGAAGGTCATGCAAATCAGGCTTTCTCCTGGCTTTCTGGAAAAGAACTTCTTAAAGAAGTAAACCGCACACCACATACGTACTTTGAAATTACAGAAATGGGTCGTGCAATCGAAAAAAATGGAACTCCAGAAGAACGTATAATCAATCTTCTTAAAGACGGGACTGCAAGAGCTCTTCCAGAAATTGCAGCAGCTTTGAATGTAGATAACAGCGTTGTAGGAAGTGCATACGGTCCTTTAGTAAAAGAAGGCGTTTTGAAGATGAATGAAGAAAAAAAGGTTTCATTCACTGGAGCTGAGCTTCCTTCTAGAATTTCTGTAACAGCAGCTATTATAAAAAAGGCTGTTGCTGCAGAAAACGGACTTCTTGATAAAGCAAATCTTTCAAAAGAAGAACAGGATGTAATTGGTTCGCTTTCAAAGAAACGCGGTGCTGATAGTCCATTTAAAATGATTGAACGTGAAACTGTTACTTTTAAACTTCTTCCTGAAGCTACAGAAGTTACAGAAGCTCTTAAAAAAGCTGGCGTTACTGGAAACGAAATTGGTGAAGTCACTTCTAAAATGCTTGAATCTGGTGAATGGAAAAAAGGTACATTCCGTGGATACAACATTTCTTTGCAGCCTGCTCGTATCATTCCTGGGCGCACAAATCCATACGTTCAGTTCCTTGAATCTGTAAAGGACAAGCTTTGTTCTCTTGGTTTTCAGGAATTTGACGGTCCACTTGTAGAAACAGAATTCTGGAATGGCGATGCTTTGTTCATGCCACAGTTCCATGCAGCACGTGATATTCATGATGTTTACCGCATCAAAAATCCTACACATGCAAAAGAAATTGAAGAACCATATTTGAGCAATATTGCAAAAGTACACGAAAACGGTGGCGATTCTGGAAGCCGTGGCTGGAATTACTCTTTTGACCGTGAATTTACTCGTCGTCTTATTCTCCGTTCTCAGGGTACAGTTCTTTCTGCTCATCAGCTTCACAAAGCAGAAGTTCCTGGCAAATACTTTGGTATTGCCCGCTGTTTCCGCTACGACAAAGTTGATGCAACTCACCTTTCTGACTTTTATCAGACAGAAGGTATTGTAATCGGTGAAGAAGCAAACCTTAGAACTCTTCTTGGCTTCCTTAAGATGTTTGCTACAGAAATTGCAGGCGCTACAGAAGTTAAATACGTTCCTGGTTACTTCCCATTCACAGAACCATCTGTTGAAGTTCATATTAAACATCCGGTTCTTGGCTGGTTTGAGCTTGGTGGATCTGGTATTTTCCGTCCAGAAGTTACAAAAGCTATGGGAATTGATGCACCAGTTTTGGCCTGGGGTATTGGTATTGACCGTATGGCTTTGATGGCTCTTGGCTTGAACGATTTGCGTGAATTATTTTGTGAAGATATTGAACGTGTTCGTCAGAGAACTGCTAAGTTCTAGTTTATTCGCAAAATTACAAAGGGGCTGTCTAAAAAAAACGGGCAGTTCCTTTTTTTGACTGATAAAAAAATTGCTATCAAAAAATAATCGTTTATAATTCAGGCATGAAATTAAACGATGCTATTCTTCAATGCATTTATTGTCACAATGGGGCGTAACGAAAGTGAATGGGAATATCTGGCAAAAAAAGTTACAGAAGCTGGCGCTGATATAGTTGAGCTGAATTTTTCTTGCCCTAACATGGAAGAAAAAAAGGTTGGTGTTGATATTGGTCAAGCACCAGAACTGGTTACCCGATTTACTGCAGCACCTTTTTTTATTTTTAGTAAATCTATATTTTTCGCATTCTGCAAAAAATCTAATAAACCGGCTTTATTTAATTCAAAAGCATGCTGTATAGACTGATTTGATTCAGGTTCTTTTTCTTTGGAAATTTCTACTGTAATGTCTATGCAGCCGTATTCAAGATAGCTCCAGTCGGAAAGTTCGCCTGTAACAGCGTACCAGTCGCCGCCTGTTATTGTAAAATCTGTTGCTTTTGAAACAGAGCATATTCCATCGCAAAAGCGAGTGCCTTCCGTTCCAGCAATAGCATAGTCTTTTGCAACAGATAAAAATAATTCATAATGTTCTGACCTGTATTTTGAACTTTCCGTGTATCCAAGAGGAAAACTTATTACGTAATCGCCAGAATGATACGAAATTCCACAAACAAAACGTCCTGGTTTATAATCTCTGAGAAAACAACTTTCTGGCTGGGAAAATATGGAACAATTTGCAACATAATCGTTAAAATCCCGATGCAAATCCTTATTATTTGAATTATATCGGATATCTTTTACGTAGCCATCTGGATTAATAATTGGAATAAAAGCAATGTAATTTTCATCTATTATTTTTTTTACTTCTGAATCTGTTGCGTAGCTGGATACAAGGTATTCCATAAACAGAAGCATAAAAGCCGGGGCAATTTTTTCATTTCCGTGAATGCCACTGGTTATCCTTATGCCAGGTTCATCTTCTAAATCCTGAGAAGGAAAATCTGAAATTATTACCGCAAAAATATCGCGGCCTTCTACAGATTTGCCGATTGATTCAATAAGAACAATTTCTGGAAAACAATTTTGAAGTCTGATTAAACTATGGCAAAACTGTTCATAAGACTGATACGAAAATGATTTTTTTTGCGATGCCGCAGACGATGCAATAAAAAATTCTTCAAGTCTGTTTTCTGAATTTTCACTGCAGGAAAAAAACGAAAAAACTAAAAATAAAGCTGAAAAATAGAAAATGAAACGCTTTTTGATTTTTTTATTCATTAATATTTCCCATAAAAAGTCAGGAAGATTGTTTCAACAATCGATTTGTGGCAAGCAGTAAAATGATGCAAGATTTTACATTGACTATTCCACTTTTTGCAGTGTAAACTTCTTACAACTGATACGGAGAAATTTTGTTAAACGGACGGTGCATAGCACCGAAGAAACTACTTTTAACGCATAAAATTATGTTGTAGGAGTTTTTTTTATTATGAAAAAATTAACAGAAGAACAATTGGAAAAGAATCGTAGAATTAATAAAAAATTGCTTCCAATTATTATTGCTATTTTTACTTTTTTAATTATCACGTGTTGTATTGGTACTTGTTCAGATAAAAAAGATAATCAAAAAAACAAGAATCAATTACTGTAAACAACATTAAAGAAGAATTAGAGAGTAAAGTAAACGAAATAGAGAATTTTTCAAATATGAATAAAGAATGGATTTCTTGTAAAAATGGAATTCCAAGTTTTGAGAAATATGAGCATTAAAAAAATTATTCTTTTGAAGAAATTTCATATTTTTATAGAATGTTACAAATTGAATATTTTAATAAAAAAGGTTCTATAGATGCGAGATTAGATGACGCTCCTGACAAATTAGCAGAACAAAAACAAATAAGTAAATATGTATTTTTGGAAGTCAAAACATATTTTTCTAAATTTTATGAATATTGCAGAGAGTTTAATAAAAATTATTTTAATAAAAATGAGAAACTTTTTATAAAACCTAATTATTATGCTTCAATATCAAGTACAGCTTATATTGGAAATTTTACATTTAATTGTTCATTAAATTTTGGGAAAATAAACAAAAATGATATTGAAGAAAAAATAAATGAAAAAATTGAATGGCTTAAATTGAATATTCCTGAATTTTATGATGGATTTCGTATAATGAGCATTTCATATATTGATGATGTAACAGATGTAAATAAAACTTATGATTTTTCATACATATATCGAAAAAGAGATTCTATTTTAAAAAAAATGAATTATGGATGTGGAAGTTTTGGAAAGGAATTGCCAGAAAATGAAAAACATTGGTGGATGGATGGATGGAATGATTTACAAAAATTAGCACAATTAGATTGAAATTATTTCCCGTTTACCACAGTTTTCAAACCCGACAAGTTGCTTTGTCATAAAACTTGCTATTGCTTCCCGTATGGTTGCTGCAAGTTTTACGCCAATTTTTGCCGAGGCAAAAAACGCAACTTGCGGTTTAAAACAGTATTAGATTGATGGTGCACTGCGCCACTTTCGGTGAAAGTAAAATCTCCAACATTTTTCTCTAAAACTTTGGGTAGTGTACACTACCCAAAGGACTTGAAATAGTCCTTTGGGCGAAGTCTTGCTACGCTCGACTTCGCCCAAAATAAAAAGAAAAAATCTAAGGAGGATTTTTTATGTCAAATACACAATCTCCAAAAATTCAATCTAATGGTTACAATGGCAGTGAACCAACAAGAGAATGTCCACATTGTAAAAAGACAAAACCTTTAAGCGAATTTGGCTATAGAAATATGGGTAATGGCGATATTCGCAATCAATCTTGGTGCAAAGAATGTAGAGGAGAAAAATAATATGACGGCTGAACAGGAAAAACAATGTCATGCGATAATCCATACACATGCCGTTGCTGCAGGTGCAGGAAATGCAATTCCTGTTCCTGGTTTAGGGGTAGCTACAGATGTGGGAACTATGGTAACAATGGCTATGGCTCTTTCAGCGGTCTTTGGTGATAATATTACGGAAAACGTTGCAAAAAATGTAGCGGTTGCAGCTCTTAAGCGAACTGTTTTGAAACAACCTTTGAAGACTATTGCGAAAGAAGCTTCCAAGCTAATTCCCGGACTAGGGCAAGTTGTAGCACCAGCAGTGAGTGTCGGAATGCTTGAAGCTGCTGGCTGGTCAATGGCTAAGGAACTGGAAAGGCGTTGTAAATAAAATTGATTAATAGGGGAGAATGGTTTTTCTGAGGTTCGATTCCTCAGTTCCCCTTTTAGGAAAGAATATGTTGAAATTTTATGAATCAAAAGAGTATTTATGTATTTGCAATGATTGTAAGTTCAGCTTTCAGTCAGAACAATTTCCAATACCTAAATTTATTTTTTTCTCATCCTTAAAAAAGAAAATTAAATCCTCTCAAAATGAAACTCGAAAGCATTGTGTACAAACCTCAACTAAAATAAAAGCGAAGAGTACTGTAAAATGCCCTTCTTGTGGTAACTGTGATGTTTCATTAATTGCCGTAATTGATTGACTAGTGCCAAGCAATATTTTATTTAACACGCTATTATCGTAGAAATTTTTGTTAAAATAGAGTATAATTTATATATTATGTTGGCAAAACCGTTTATAAAATGGGTTGGTGGGAAAAGCCAGCTACTAGAGGAAATAAGAGAAAAATACCCCTCAAAAATAGAAAAGTATTGCGAACCATTTGTTGGTGGCGGTGCGGTGCTTTTTGATATTTTAAGTAAATTTCAACCTAAAAAAGTTTTAATCAACGATATAAATAAAGAACTCATAAATACTTACTCACAAATAAAAAATAATTGTGAAGGAATGATTTCTCAATTATTAGATTTACAGAATATTTATAAGACTCATTCATTGGAAGAGAATAAAGAATTTTTTTATGAAAAGCGAAATCGGTATAACGAACTTAAAGTAAATGGAAATGACGATGAAAATCTTGAAAAAGCAGCATTGTTTATTTTCTTAAACAAAACTTGTTTTAATGGGCTTTATCGAGTGAACTCAAAAGGCTTATTCAATGTCCCATTCAATAACGCAAAAAATCCGCTTTTGTGTGATGAAAAAAATTTTCAAGCATGTTCAAAACTTTTGCAAAATGTAGAAATGAAAGTCGGAGATTATAAGGAATGCAAAAGTTTTATCGATGATAAAACTTTTGTCTATATTGATCCGCCTTACAGACCGCTTTCTCAAACATCTGCATTTACTTCTTATTCAGAAAACGGCTTTTCGGATAAAGAACAAATTGAGTTAGGAAATTTTATTACAGAAATTTCAAATAACGGTGCAATGGTTGTTGCAAGCAATTCAGATCCAAAGAACTCAGATGAAAATGACAATTTCTTTGATGACCTTTATTCACATTTTGAAATTGAACGTGTTTCTGCTTCACGAATGATAAATTCAAATGCAAAAAAGCGTGGTGCAATAAAGGAACTTTTAATCAGCAATATTGCATCAGTTTTCTAGGAGTAAAAAAATGATAAAAGGTGGCGTTGGTGGTGGAAATACAAGAACAGGACTTGTATTTGAAGGTAAGGTTGATTTAGCGACTTTTTTATCTAAACAACCTCGTTATAAAATTCTGAATGGTATTGTTTACTATGACAATGAAAAAGTTGCAAGAATCTTTAAGAAACATGCCTTTTATAAATTTCTAGAAGAAATTGAAATTGATTGGCAAAAATACATCTCAAAACAATTACTACCAGATGATAGTATATATGTCATAATAAATAATACGCTTTATATAATTGAATGCAAACATCAGCAAGTCGCAGGTTCTGTAGATGAAAAATTACAGACTTGTGATTTTAAGAAAAAAGAATATCAGAAATTAATGGCACCTGCGAATATAAAAGTTCAATATATGTATTTGCTTGATAACTGGTTTAGGGATCCAAAATATAAAGATGTTTTGGATTATATAATCAGTGTTGGATGTCAATATTATTTTGAATATATTCCTCTCGTTGAATTAGGATTACCTGTACCTCCTGAATTAATCACTGACTAAAAAAGAGGTTTCAAAATTTCTATAAAAGCTTGGTATCGTTCTGAAAACAAAGATTTTACTCTTGCAAAAGGTGATAGTTTGGAATTATTGCCAAACATTAGTTTTCAGTTCGATATGATTTTTGCCGACCCACCATATTTTCTTTCAAATGGTGGGATTTCTGTTCAGAGCGGTAAGCAAGTATCAGTAAATAAGGGTGACTGGGATAAATCAAAAGGTTTTGAGAAAGACAACGAGTTTAATTATCAATGGCTAAAACTTTGCCGAGAAAAACTTAAAGAAAATGGTACTATCTGGATTAGTGGAACATATCACAACATTTTTAGTGTTGCGCAAATGCTTAATGAGTTAGATTTCAGAATTCTCAACTGTATTACTTGGGCTAAAACTAATCCTCCTCCAAATTTAAGTTGCAAATTTTTTACTCATTCAACAGAATTTATTCTTTGGGCAAGAAAAAACAAAAAAAATTCGCATTATTATAATTATGAACTAATGAAAGAAATAAATGGTGGAACTCAGATGCGGGATTTGTGGTCACTTCCAGCAATCGCAAAATGGGAAAAATCTTGTGGTAAACATCCAACGCAGAAACCATTACCGCTTTTAGCAAGAATTATATTAGCAAGTACAAAAGAAAATGAATGGGTGCTTGATCCATTTACGGGCTCAAGCACAACAGGAATTGCTGCAAGTTTATTGAATCGTAGATTTTTAGGTTTGGACAAAGAAGAATCATTCCTGGATATTTCTAAAAAACGCAGAGAAGAAATTAATGATATAAAAACAAGGTTTGAGTACCGTGAAAAAATAATTAAATATTCAGATAAACCTTTAAAAGGAATATCGGAAGTTCATGAAGAAACTCCGTATTTCGGAATTGATTTACCGATTGAGTAAACAAGGCATAACATAATTTTCAAAGCCGACAAACCGGTCAAGTCGCTTTGCGGTTTGATATGTTGTGCCATTTGTCAACATAAAAAACTCCTTTTGAGAAAAAAATATAAAAAAACGGAAGGAAAGCGATAGATCGGCACATGGCCATTCTGATATACGTGGATTCGCCTGAAAATCAGGTTTACCG
>JAFOCI010000073.1 GCA_017381365.1 Treponema sp. | reverse complement strand
TACTGCCAGTCAGAAAGCGACTGTCAAAACCGCTAGCTAGCGTCGCTACATGCGCAAGTCGGCAAGGAAACTACCGTTTCCGACTTGCGAATGTTTTTGACAGCCTCTTTCTTCCTTCCCGTATTTTCATAATTAAACAATATTTTTGCAAAATCAATTTTATGTTTAATTTTTAAAAAAATCGAATTTCGGGCAAGTTAATTATATCACCAAAAAATTAATTTTAAAGAAAAATATTACTAAAATGGTAATAATTATTAATAAATAAAAGGTACTGTTCGTCAGGCGAATACGTCATAATCAAAATTAAATGAATAATGAGGTAATAAATATACCAAAACTGTTTGGCTCAAACGTACAGAAATATAGAAAGCTTGCTGGTTTGACGCAGGATCAGTTGTGCGAAAAACTTGATATTTCTCAAAAACATCTTTCAATAATAGAGACAGGAACACAGTTTGCTTCTGCTCAGCTTATAAGTAGAATATGCAGCGAGCTGAATGTAACGCCAGCCGCTCTTTTTGGCGAAGATATGAATCAGAGTTACATGAATAATCTTTATGCTCGTCTGGCGACTTTTATGGAAAACAGGATGAATCAGCTTCGTTTGCAGATAGTTGACGATATAGAAGCTGATGTTATGAAAATTAAAAGATTTTAAGACTGAAAAAAAATGCCTAACCCATTCGTTCTTCAATGAATTCCAGCAGATTTAAAGTTAAATCTCCATTATTTATAAGACTTCGGGAAAAATTGCAAAATCCTTCTTTTAACTCATTATAATGCAAAAGAAAATCCGTTATTGCCTGCTCAAGATTGCCTTCTTTTCCGTTGTAAATCTGCCAGCAGTTTTCCACGTACATAAAAACGCTGGTTGCAAAATGGGGCCGCATTGCATCAAGTAAAGCCTGAACCTTTACAAGCTGGTAGTCTTCTGTCTGTGGATAAGCGTGCCATACAAATGGAACGCCGCAAAGGCAGGCTCTGGAAAGTGAATCTTCACCACGAATAAAAAGCAGCGGCGTTCTGCATAGAAGCTGGTCCCATTCAGTCTGTGGCAAAAACGATAGTTCTGTAAGAGTAAAAAGTTCGCTTTTTTCGCAGGGCTGGCACTTTACATTTTCATACGCACTCTTAAAAGACTGGCAGCCAGCTCCTTTTGCAAGGAAAACATTAAGCTTGCCGCCAGCAATCTTTTTGTTAAAAGTCTGTAACGCCCGTACAGCTGGCTGCCAGTCTGCGGGATAGCTGAAAAAAATTGCGTTGAATACGTTTTCTTCAAAAGAGCTGGAACTGTGGGTTTTTGCGATATAGCCTGCGCCGTTATAATCCTGCATTTTTTCTAAGACTTTGCCAGCACCTTTGCTCAAAGCTTTCATAAACGGTTCATCAAGAATTAAACCGCCAGTTTTTGCAGTAAAGCCTGGCATAAAGTTTACTTTTTTGACTCTTGCGCTGCGGGTTAAAGACATAAGCTTATGAAAAGTGTCTGCGTATTCTTCTGCAGTAAGGTAATCAATCATTATGATGTCTGCAATGTTCGGAATTTTCACATCGAATAAAAGTTTTTCCAGCCAGTCAGGGCGACCGCATTGAAAACATTCCAGAATTACATGGGGTGGCTCTTTTGAAAATGTGTCAAAGCATAATTGTTCTGCGTCCCATTGAAAAATCTGCCAGCCATTTATTTCCTGGTAATCTAAATCTGGGTTAATGCCAGGTTCCAGAAGAGAAAAGGATTTTAGATTGTCTACGATTATCCTTAAACTTAGCGAACTGAAAGGGCGTTGCGGGAAAACGCTAGTTGTCCCGCTGGAAGGGGTAGTGCGTTCGCTGGCGCTCACTACCGAGTTTTTTTCAAAAACTCGACTGTCAAGGGGAAGGCTTTCCCCTTTGAATAAATCAGTCAAACTTCTGGCAAGGCGGTAAACAACTCCTATGTCACCAAAATTGTCTACAACCTTGCAGAGAATTGTAATGTCAAGATTACTGGGCTGCACCCTGAACCTCTTTTTTTGCAGAATCGTTCTTGTTACGGATAATTTCATAAACGATTGACCCGGCAATTATAACGATTCCTATTAAATCAGAGCGGGATTCTGGAATTACACAAAGAATTCCGGCAACTGCAAAGAGAATGCGTTCAAGAACAGAAATATGGCGGAAGCAGTATCCTTCCAGTGCAGAACTAAAACCGAACATGCCTATGATTGCTGTTATTGCAATAAAAAGGACGCTGGTAAAATTTGTATTTATCATAAGCATCTGAGGATTGAATACAAAAATATACGGAATAATGAATGCACCGATTGCAAGCTTTGTAGCGTTGAATGCAGTTTTTATAGGACGGGCTTTTGCAATTGCGGCTCCTGCAATGGCTGCAAGGGCAACTGGTGGTGTAATGTCTGCTATGATTCCAAAATAGAAGGCGAACATGTGGGCTGCCAGTGGCTGGAAACCAAGACCGATGATTGCGCTGGCTGTAATTGTAGAAGTAATAAGATAGTTTGCTGTAGTTGGAGCACCCATTCCAAGAATGATTGAAGAAACCATTGTAAGGAAAAGTGTGATGAACGCAATTCCGTGTGAAATGGAAATTAAGCCGGCTCCAAATTTAAGGCCGATTCCTGTAAGAGTTACGATTCCGATGATGATTCCGGCCATAGCACATGCAATTGCAACGCTGATGATGTTTCTTGCTGCAGTTGTCATAACTTCAAGAATGTCATTAAAGCCGAATTTTGGCTGCTGTTTCTGCAAAATGTTTACAATGGAAGTTACAACTCCGATTGCAAGGCAGGCAACAATTCCCATAAGAGCGGCAAAAACTGCTGTTTTTCCCATGCAAAGGAATAGGATGATTACAACGAGTGGAAGAAGCATGTAGCCTTGCTTAAGGAAAAGAGGAAGGAATGCAGGAAGCTGTTCTCTAGGAAGACCTTTAAGACCTAATTTGTGAGCTTCCAGATGAACTGTAAGGAAAATACCTGTAAAATACAGAAGGGCAGGAACAACTGCAGCTTTTACGATTGTTACGTAAGGAAGACCAAGACTTTCTGCCATAAGGAAAGCTGCAGCTCCCATAATAGGAGGCATAAGCTGACCGCCAGTAGAGGCTGCGGCTTCTACGGCACCGGCAAATTCGCCCTTGTAACCAAGCTTTTTCATCATTGGAATTGTAAAGCTTCCAGAACCTACTGTGTTAGAAACTGAACTTCCAGAAACTGTTCCAAGCAATGCACTTGTAAGAACTGCAACTTTTGCAGGACCGCCAGAAGCACCACCGGCAATAGAGTTACAGATGTCAATAAAGAATTGTCCGATTCCAGTTTTTTCAAGAAGGGCTCCAAAAAGAATGAAAAGAAAGATGAATGTGGAACAAGCTCCGATTGGAACGCCCATGATTCCTTCTGTATTAAAGAAAAGGTGACTTGCAACACGTTCCAGACTATAGCCGCGGTGATTAAAGAAGCCTGGAAGGTATCTTCCGGAAAATGCATAGATGATGAACACACACGCGATAACAAGAATCGGAATACCAACGATTCTGCGGCAGCTTTCCAAAAGCACAAGAATACCGATTATTGCCACTGTAATATCCATAGAAGTAAAAGCCCCGGTACGACGAACAAGTGACTGAAAATTAATGACAATATACATCCAGCAGGCTGCGCCAACTACACCAAGTACTAAATCGTACCACGGTAAAGTATTGCGAGGGCATTTTCTGAATGCTGGAAACAGCAAAAAGGCAAGGAATTGAACAAAAGCAAGATGTGTTGCTCTTAAAATCTGAGCCGTAATTGTTCCAGAAAGAGTTGCGTAAAGCTGAAAAATACAGAAAGCAACTGAGACAATTAAAGTTATATATTTGCGCCAGCAGTTATGCTCTCTGAAAGATTGTTCCCTGTCTAAATCAGCCATGATTTTTTTCATGTCATTTTCGTTTGGGGAAGGTGTAGTCTGATTAATAGTATCTTCTGTTTTCATTTGTGTTCTCCAAAAAATAATCTAAAATGGAAACTTTTTTTACCTTAAACAAAACACTTGTCTGCGGCTTAAAAAAATCTTTCAGGAAAAGCTCATTTTGCAGATTATCAAAAGAAATAGAATGCTCTGCAATAACTCCTACCGCCATTAAAAGCTGGGGAACACTGCGGTTCAATCCGCTAATCTGGTAGCCATCGTTAGTCCATTCAAAAACGGCACCTTTTGTTTCTTCCGGCTCAGGAATGCCTGCTCCGTAGCTTACAAAAACTGTTTTTTTTACAGTCAGATTTCCGTTTTTTTCAATTTGATAAAAGTCGTGGACTCTGCCTTTGTTTACTGAATGTGTGTAGGAAATTATAAATCCGCTCTCCATTGAACGGTAATAAACTTTTTCTGAAGGATTTTTTCGATTGCTCAGGGAAAGCACTTTTACACAAGGTAAAAACGCAATCCCCAAAAAAACAACAATAAGGGAAAGAACCGAAATAATTGCAATAAGCTTTGTTTTTCTGTTGTTTCCCCTGATGTTCATAAAACTATTCTGTCAAACCAAGTTCTTTGTAGTATTTCAAAGCACCAGCATGGAAAGGAACAGAAACACCTGTTACAGCAGCAGCTGCAGAAACTTCTTTTCCTTTTGCGTGTGCATTTCCAAGATCTTCAAGGTTTTCAAAAAGAGCTTTTGTCATTTCGTAAACTGTAGCTTCATCAAGTTTTGCGCTTACAGCAAGTGTAGCTTTGATTGCAAGAGCAGCAGTTCCTTCGTCTGTTCCTTTGTAAGTTGCGCCTGGAATTACAGTTTTTGTGTAGTATCCGTATTTCTTACAGATAGCATCAGCTTCTGCACCGTCTACAGGAATAAGAACAAGACCAGCTGTGAATGCAAGTTCCTGCAAAGCTGCATTTGGAACACCAGCTGTGATAAAACAAGCGTCCAAAGTTCCGTTCTGAATACCTTCTGCAGATTCTTTGAAAGAAAGATTATTCTTTTTGATGTCGTCAAATGTAAGTCCGTAACCTTCAAGAATCTGTTTTGCATTGAATTCTACACCAGAACCAGCGTCGCCAATAGAAACACGTTTGCCCTTAAGGTCATAAACTGTTTTGATTCCGCTAGCTTTAGAAGCAGCAATCTGAATTACTTCTGGGTAAAGTGTACCGATGGAAGCAAGGTTTTCAAGTTTGTTGCCTTCGAACATGTCTTTTCCGTTGTAAGCATAATCCATTACGTCGTTCTGAACGATTGCGAATTCTGCTTCTGCTTTGCTGATAAGGCGAAGATTTTCTGCAGAAGCACCAGTAGCCTGAGCAGTTACGTTCATGCCTTCAATTTTTGTGTTCCAGATGTTAGCAATAGCACCGCCAAAAGGATAGTAAGTACCACTTGTACCACCTGTTGCAAGAATAAAGTTCTTGTTTGCTGGAGCACAGCTGGAAAGAGCTAATGCGATTCCAAAAGCTGCAGCAGCACTAATAAATGATTTTTTCATTTGCATTCCCTCGAAAAATTATTTTCTATTATTTTATAATGAATTCGAGGTTCTCTCAACATTCAGACAGTGTAAAAACTGCAAATATATGCATTAAAATCTACGTTTTTTGTAAGTTTATGAAATATTTCTATTTGCATGATACCTGAGCCACCACTGCAATTCTTCTGCATTGGACTGGTTTTCGGAGTCTTTAAATAGTTTATCTTCTTTTTCAATTTCTGCCCGGCTATCAATTACAGCTTGTGCAATGCAAGGTTCAAAATGAGAACCGCTGGATTTTTCAAAAACATCCATAGCCTGCTCAATAGACATTGGCTCTTTGTAAAGACGCTGACTTATAAGAGCATCAAGTACATCTGCGCAAGCCATTATTCTGGCAGAAAGTGGAATTTCCAGTGCAGAAAGTTTGCGTGGATATCCGCTGCCGTCCCATTTTTCATGATGGCAATAAGCCATTTCATCCGCAATTTTATTAAAAAGCCCGTTCTGAATAGGCGGCAAAAACTGCAGCAGTTTGTGGCCTTCTTCTGGGTGGCTCTTCATAAGAGCAAATTCATCATCTGTGAATTTTCCTACTTTGTTCAAAATTGCTTCTGGAATATGAATTTTTCCAACATCATGCAAAAATGCGGCAGAACTGAAGAGTTCAATGTTTTCATCAGTCAAAATTTCTACGTAATGACCATTTTCTCTAAGTTTGCGGCAAATAATTTCCACATATTTTTTAGTATGCATAACGTGGCGGCCAGTAAAAAGATCATGGCTTCCAAGGCATTGTGCAACAAATTCAATAATGTCCAGCTGAGTTTCATTAAGCTGGTCATTAGAATGTTTAAGCTCGTTATAAGCAATATCTCTTTGCTCTTGAATCGTAATCATGTTCTGAAGAGTATTATGAGTTCTTCTTGTAAGGTAGTTTGTAATAATTATAACAAACATAAATTCCAAAGATACTCCGCAAATACTTGAAAGCATCCATTGGATTTGAGTCTGGGAATTTCCAACAATATCCACAAACTTAGAAAGCGTAAATCCACGGAAAAAAATAGAAATCAATATAACTAAATAACTGAAAAGAGAAACACGTTTGGTAACTTTTCTGTTGTAGTAAAGACAACTTACGAACGGTGGAATACCAAATGCAATTGAAACGTTAATAATCTTATTTAAGCCCAATGCCAGAATGAACAAGGAAATGCCAGACAACCCCAAATACATAGAAATAATACTGTATTTTTCATTTTGCAAAAGCAGTGAATCAATTACCCAAACAGAAAGGGAAAGAAAAAGCATCAGGAATGAAAATCCAACAGGAACAGTCCAGAGTCCCATAGAAGACAAAAAAAGAAATGAAAAAGGAACCAGGGTTGTGGAGAGAATAATATTGCAAACCATCCTATTTATATAAGTCAGGTTTTCTTCAAAAAAATTATTTTCCACTAAATTTCTCCCCCCCCCCGTAATCCGTATAGTATTAAAACGAGGGCTAAGGTTTTATAAAAGACAAATTACTAATTTTGCATAATCATCAAATAATCATCTTTAATTATAAAATCTAACTTTCGTATTGGCAACAAAAAAGAATGCTACTAAAACAAAATTATTGATATTTTTCTAACATTGAAAATGTAACGATTCTTCTATATAATTGTGCAAGAGGGGGGAAGTCTCCCCCTCGCTTCAAACCTGCGGTTTTCCGCTACCCCTTCTCCTAGGGGTTCCCCCTAAAACCCCGGTTTGCAAAAAAATACTTAAATCATTGGAGTAACAAGATGGAAAAACTTAAAATTCTTTTAGCAAAAGGCCGCATTTATGAATCGGTTTACGAACTTTTAAACGATGTAGGCATTTCAATCCATCTTCCAGACAGAACATATTTTCCAACAACAAATCAGGAAGACCTTGCATTTCAGGTTGTAAAACCACAGATTACAAGCGCTTTGCTTGCTCAGAACAAGGCTGATGTTGGTTTTAGTGGAAAAGACTGGGTTTACGAAAACGGCGTAGAAAACGATGTTGTAGAAATCATGGATCTTGGTTTTGATCCAGTTCGCATTGTTGCAGCTATTCCAGAATTTCAGGATTACGACACACTCTTGAAGAGCAAAGTTACAATCGCAACTGAATATCAGTCACTTACAAAAAAATACATTGAATCAAAAAAAATCGACGGAACAATTTTCCGTACCTGGGGAACTTCTGAAGGTTTTGTACAGGGTACAGACGATTCAATGGCTCAGATTCTTATTGATAACACTTCAACAGGTTCAAGCCTTAAAGCAAACCGCCTTAAGATTGTAGATACTTTGATGGAATCTTCAACAAGAATGTACGCTTCAAAAGAAGCTATGAATGACCCTGCTAAAAAGCAGAAGATAATGGAACTCAAGATGCTTTTTGAAGCTGTTCTTGCTGCCCGCAGCCGCGTTATGCTTGAAATGAACGTTTCAAAGGCAAACTTTGACGCTCTCATTAAGGGAATTCCTTCAATGAAGAGCCCAACAGTTTCTCCGCTTTTTGGCGATGACGGTTACGCAGTAAAGATTGCTGTAAAAAAGAGCGAAGTTCCAACACTTCTTCCAAAACTCCAGAGCCTTGGCGCCACAGACATCCTTGAATACGCTTTAAGAAAGGTAATGCTGTAACCCCTTCGGTGGTTGATAAAAAGAACGTGGTTTCGGCAAGCTCAACCACCGGAAAGACCCTCGGTGGTTGATAAAAAAGAACGGTGGTTGAGCCTGTCGAAACCACCATAAAACAGGAGTTATCCATTGGCTTATATGTACATCCTAAAATGTGCTGATAACAGTTATTATGTTGGCAGTACAAAAGATTTACAGAGGCGTTTTGCACAACATCAAAATGGAGAAGGCTCTGAATATACGAAGCATAGACTTCCTGTTGAATTAGTTTATTTTGAAGAGTGTCAGTCTATTGAGTCTGCCTTTTTACGAGAAAAACAGGTTCAAGGATGGTCAAGAAAGAAAAGGGAAGCTTTGATAAATAATAATTTTGAAAAGCTTTCTGAATTATCAAAGAACGTGGTTTCGACAAGCTCAACCACCGGAAAAAAACTTGGTGGTTGAGCCTGTCGAAACCACCATAAAACCAACACAACACAAGAATCTCTGTGTTCATCTGTGTGTATCTGTGGATTAAAAAAAAATGAGAACAGCTACTATTGAACGAAAAACTGGCGAAACTCAGATTTCGCTTACATTGAATCTTGATGGAACTGGTAAGTGTGAAGTAGAAAATCCAATTGGATTTTTTGACCACATGCTCCGTTCTTTCTGCAAGCACGGACTTTTTGATCTTTCTGGAAAAATTCAGGGGGATTTGAATGTTGATCAGCATCATTTGATTGAAGATACAGGCATTGTTCTTGGACTTTGTTTTGCAAAGGCTCTTGGCGATTGTGCCGGCATTTACCGCACAGGCAATTTCCTTTATCCAATGGATGAAGCTTTGCTCCGTGCTGCAGTTGATTTTGGCGGCCGTCCGTTCCTGGTTTGCAATGCTGAACTTACAGGCATTCCTCTGGTAAGCCTAAACGCTAACGGCGTAGAAGCCAGCTTCCAGACTGACTGCTTTGAAGATTTCTGGCAGGCATTTGTAAACAGCGCCCAGTGCAATCTTCACCTGGATACATTGCGGGGCCGCAGCGACCATCACAAAATGGAAGGGCTTTTTAAGGCTGCAGCCCGGGCAATCCGCGATGCAGTAGAAATCGATCCTCGCCGCAACGGTGCAATTCCAAGCACAAAAGGAACAATCGGATCGTAAATTTAGCATTTTTTTAGAAATATAAAAATCACCGGAAAAATACATAGGGATTTGAAAATTTAAAAATTCCTGTGTATTTTTTTTGCACTTTAAATCCTTTCTTCTATGCAATTTTTCGAAAATATTGCAGAAAATTGTGTTGTGGATAAAAATAAAAAAATCTGCAACAATTACATTATATACGTGTCTATAAAGTGATAACTTTAATGCGGAGGATTTTCGAGAATTTTTCTTGAATAACAGAATATGACAAATAATATTAACAAAATCAGTGCTTATGGCGATTCAATTTTAAAAGGTGCAGTTACAGGAACGGAAAGCGGTCATCTTTTTGATATCATCGAAGATTCCAGTCTTGTGCTTGCTGCCAGAACGCTTGGGTTTGAATTGAATAATCAGAGTGTGTTTGGTTCGGTTGTTGCAAAAACACAGCGCAGATTGAATAAAGATTTGGAAAAAGGCGTTGCCGGTGACCTTGCAATTATAGAAAGTGGCGGAAACGATTGTGATTACGACTGGACAGCTGTAAGTGCGGCTCCAGAAGCAGAGCATTTGCCACGTACAACTTTGCCAGATTTCATTGCGAAGATTGACGAAATGGTAAAATCATGCCGCAACGCAAAAGTTACGCCTCTTATTATGACAATGCCACCGCTGGTTGGTGACTGGTGGTTTGAACACATCTGTAATGGTCAGAATAAGGATGCAATCTTAAAGGTTTGCAAAAACAATCCGTATCGTCCTTATCAGAATCATGAGCTTTACAATATGCATCTTTACAATTACGCGCTTCAAAATAATGTTCAAATTGTAGATATGCGCAAAGCCATGCTGGAATCAGATAATTACAGAGAGCTTATGTGTAAAGATGGCATTCATCCAAACGAGGAAGGCTATAAATATATGGCTAAAATTTGGGAAAAGGAACTTCCTTCTATTCACAAAGAGTTTTAAATAATAAAATGAGCCTATGAAAAAGATTGTATTTTTGACAGCGTTTTTATTATTGGGATTTTTTGTGTATGCAAGAACTCCGGAAATCAATTGTTTTTTTATTGAATACAAAAAATTAATCAAAGCTGCGGAAAATACAGTCTCTCTTCAGGTTTATTCTGAATTTTCCAAGATTGAAGAGAAACATTCAGAGTTAGAAGAAAACTGTGTTAAGCTTATAAGTTCAAAAGGCTGGGAACAGTCTGATACTGATGAGTTAAATGAATTGCGCCAGCTTTACGCTGACGCAACCTTTCAGATAAAACTTTTTTCGCGCAATAAAAAACTTAACCGTTCGTCTGCAAAAAGATATTAAAGGGGCTGTCCCAAAAGTAATGACTGCTACACTAAATGTGGTGGTTTTGATAAACTCAACCACCGTAATGCAAACTTATTGGACAGCCTCAATAACTTTCTACAAATCATAAACCTCGCCGTATTTTACAACGGTTACGTTAGGATAGCCGTGTTCGTGCAGGTAATTCGTAAAGAATTCCTGTGCATCTTTTTCACCATGTACCATAAAGATATTCTTAAGACGGCTTGTGTCAATTGTATTAAGCCATTCTGTCATTTCTTCATAGTCTGCATGGGCACTAAACGCATTTATCTGTTCAACTTTTGCATTAACATGATACATATCGCCAAGAATATTTACTTCTTTTGCACCGTCACGAATTTTTCGTCCAAGTGTATTTTCAGACATATAACCAACAATCAAAATTGTATTTCGCTCGTTTCCAATTTCGTTTGCAAGGTGATAAAGAACTCGTCCTGCTTCACACATTCCGTCTGCAGAAATAATAATCATTGGACCTTCTTTTTTGTTAAGAGCCTTTGATTCTTCTACGCTGTTGGTGTAGGAGAGAGAACCAAATCCAAACGGATTTTTATGATGCTTTAGGAATGCTTCGTTTACGCTTTCGTCGTAACATTCTGGATGAACGCGGAAAACACTTGTTGCATTAGAAGCCATTGGCGAATCCACATAAATAGGAACAACTGGAATTTTCTTCTGGTCTGTAAGAAGATGCAAATAGAATACAAGTTCCTGGGCTCGTTCAATTGCAAACGAAGGAATGATGATTTTGCCTTTTTTTGCACAGGCATCGCGAACAACTCGTTCAAGTTCTTTAAGAGCAAAAGCTTTGTCTTCGTGCTTTCGGTTTCCGTATGTTGATTCCATAACGATGTAATCTGGTGCAGGAATATTTGTTGCCGGCGGACGGATAATTGGTTTTTCCTTACGACCCAAGTCTCCTGTAAACAGAATTCGGGTCTCGTTATCGCCTGTTGAATGCATATACGGAACATTAAGACCGTGATTCCAGCCTTTGATTGTTATGCTTGCCAGTGAGGAACCAAGAATATGACCGGCATCAAAAAGTTCCAGCTGAACGTCTGGAGCAATGTACATTTTTCTGTTGTAAGAAAGACATACAATCTGATTTGCGGTTTTTATACAGTCTTCCTCATCAAATAAAGGTTTCCATGTAAATTTATCGCCTTTTTTAGAAGCCTGCTTTGCAAGGAACTCTGCATCGTGTGCCTGAATTCTGGCGCTGTCCATCATTACAAGATTTGCAATGTCTCTGGTTGCAGGAGTTGCGTAAATATTGCCGTTAAAACCTTTTTTTGTAAGAACTGGTAAAAGACCGCAGTGGTCGTAATGTCCGTGTGTTAAAATTACGGCTTCCAGCTTGTCTGCTGCAATGTCAAAATCCCTGTTTTTTTCATCAGAAACTTTTCGTTTACCCTGAAAAGCTCCGCAATCAACCATGAACTGTCGGCCATTGATTTCAAAAACATGTTTAGATCCAGTAACTTCCTCTGCAGCGCCCAATGAATAGAGTTTGATACCCATAAATGACCTCCTGATGTCCCACCTGCAAGATTTTGAAAAAACTTCTATTGTAGTTTATCACGGCTTTGAGAATTCTCAAGAAAATTATTTGTGGGAAGTTTTATTTTTAACTGGGGCTGTCCCAAAAGTAATGAGTGAAGGGCTCAGGAACCACTCGTCGAAATGACTGCTACACTAAATGTGGTGGTTTCGATAAACTCAACCACCGTAATGCAAACTTATTCCTACAAAAGATAAAACCATTGTTATAGCTGACCAATTTCGGGCTAAATAATTATTTATTTGATACATTGTTTTATTTCTTATATAATATAATAATCATGTATTATAGACAGTTAATACAGGCTCCAAAGAAAATCGTTCAAAATGGAAAAATTCAGTTTGGTTCTTTTTTTGGGGTATCTGATACAGTTGATATTCGCGGAGTAAAGGCCCCTTTTGCAGGAGTTCCTACTTCAACATTTTTTTCTAATTTTAGAATTAAAAGTCGTATTGCATTTGCTTTTGCGGTAGATAATTATATTGGCCTTGCAGAATTTTTTGATGATAAAGCCTTTGGCCTTGCAGAAGTAATTTTCTGGGATAAAGAAACAGAAAAAAAATATGCATACCATACATTCATGGGACCAAGCCGCAGATTTATTCCAATTAATACTCAGGAATCTGGTTGTACAAGCTATGCTCCTCGCTACATAAAAATCAACTGGAGCCGAAAAAGACATAAACTTTCCCTTTCTTTTACAGTAATCGGCGATAAATTCCGTCCTGCCGCAAAGGCAAAATATATTGCCAGATTTGGTTATGATGAAAAATCTGAAATGCTTTCTGTAACGCCTTCGCCAACAATGCAGCGTTGTTCTGCAACATGGATTGTTCCCCTTAATCTTGAGGGCGGATTGAGTACAGCAAAGCACAGACATTACATCAAGGAAATTCCCCAGGAAAAAGGACTTGGTTTGATGCTGCTTAACCGCACATACCTGAAAATTCGTACTTCCAGTGAAATTATGATAGGTCTTGTAACTATTGGCGATAAAAATATAACATTTGCTTTTTCAAATAATACGCAAAGTCCTATTGATGAAGATAATTACAATGATAATATGATTTCCGTAAATGGAAAAATTACAGCAATGCCACCTGTTCTTATCACTCACCCTTTTGGAATCTCAAAAAAGTGGATTGCTCAGGATACAGAAGGGATGGTTGATCTTACATTTAATCCGATTTCTGTAAATTCCAGAACATTGAATATAGTTTTAATGCGAAATGCGTATACTACAATATATGGAACTTTTGAGGGAGTATTGGTTTCTGACGATGGCGAAAAAATCGTTTTGAAGAACTGTCCGGGAATCGTAAAGAAAAGCCACATTAGACTTTAGTTTAGAGGTTTGCAATGGATGACATAAAAAGACCAAAAGAAGCTGACTGGGCGCCAGGAACATTAGACAGAACTCGACGTGCAATTGGTGATATAGATCCGCTGGAAGCGGAGGTAATGAGCAAAAAGCTTGGCGGCGAAATAATGTATGAAAAATCTTCGTCAAATTCGACAGCTAAGCCTTCTACAAAAGGAACAGGACGGATTGTTCGTAGCAGTGGTTCGTCGGCCGGCGCATCCTCTGGTTCTGCAGGATCTTCTAATTCAGGTGATTCAGGAAGCAGTTCTGGTTCATCAGCTGGTAAAGGTCGAAAAAAACAGGAAGAACTTATTAATATAAATCCTAAATTTTCTCAACAGATTGATAAAATTATGATGAGTGATGAATATGGAATTAAACCAAATTACGGTCTTTTTAATTTTATCAAATATTTTCAGCAGAATGGCCATGAGCAGATTATTCCTGAATTCTGCACTGTTACATTAAAACATCACATTGAAAATTTGCAGGGATTCATTACAGTCATAAAAACTTTGATTCAGATGGCACCTGCCACATATAAGGCAAAAATTGCCGGCGGAAACGAAATAAAATTCAAGTTTCTTCGTATGGTAGCTGGTTGGAATATGCAGACAATTAAACTGTCTCATATAGAACTTATGGATTTACCGCAGCCTTATGTTGTTCAGGATTTAATTCCTTATGTAAGAGCTGTTTATAAGGTTCTTATTCAGGTTTATTATTACGGTGAATCAAAAATTCCTAAAATCATAAAAGAAATTTATACTGATGAAATTGCATATCCAGATGCTCCTCAGGATAAATTGTCTTCTATGGCAAAGGAAGCAATTACACAATGGCTTTACATTCAGAATGAAATTATAAAAAAACTATATCCGCTTTTAATGCGTATGTGTTCTGACACTTATGAAGAATACCCTGATTTCTTTAAGACAAAGGTTGCAGATATTCTTAAGTTTGTTGGTCTTCATAAATATGATTTGCTTTTACCTGAAAAAGACAAACCTGCTGGAACAGATGCAAAAGCAGAAGCTAAAGAAAAACCTGCTGTACCAAAACGTCCTGTAAAAGGTGTAAAAGATGGAACTGTTACGACAGGTCTTAATCTTCTGGATCAACTTTTTCCTCAGGCAGGATTTAATAATCTTGAATCTTTTCCTGATTTGTATCCATATTTTCAGCCTCTTTATAAATTTGAAGATGGATTTAATGTATTAAGTCCGGAAAATCCATTGCAAATTACAGTTGTTCTTATGAAAATTATAGAAGATTGTTTTCAGGGCTGTAGAAATATTCGCTTCAATATTGAAAATACTCCTTCTACAAAAGAGTCTGATGGCATTACAAAAATTCTTGATGAATGGTCGGCATATCGTGAAAATGTTTTTGAGCGGCTTTATTGTATGCCTTTGAATGATCTTGTAAATTCTATTTATTCGCAGGATGATTTTGAAGATTCTCAGTTTGGCAAAAAATTGATAACTTCTCTTCTGTGGCAGACTCAATGGCACTTTTTGCCTAATTTCAAATTTCAGCAGCTGGTTTTGGAACGTCCAAAGGATGATAGTAAATATCCCGGGCTTTTTATGCGCACAGATTTTGTTCGTACATATCTTTCTGAAGTCGTTGCTGAATGTGACAAGCAGGCAAAAACAAAAGGAATTGTGCCTTCTGTTGGAAATCCTTGGGAACATTATAAATTTGATATTCAGAATGAAGTTTCAAAACGTCTTGATGTTTTGCTTGGTGCCAATAATATGAGTGCAAATACAAACGCAAATAATGCAAATCTTTTGAAATATACTTTGTGTTTTGTTGCTGTTCTTGACTGGTGGATAAACAATCCTGATAGTCCTGCTTATTCTGTATCTCCAAAGCATATTTACAGAATTTCAGAAGAAGATGGAAAGCCTAAGTTTTCTGTTCCGGAAAGAACAGATCAGAACAAGCTTTTTGCCGACCAGATCAGGGCAGCAGTGGCTGCAAAAAAGAACAAGGCGTAGGAAATTAAATGGATAACGAAAAAATTAAACAGATATTGCTTGATATAGCTCCAACAGAAATGGAGTTTTCTGTGATTCAAACAGGTAAAGAGAGTAAGAGGGTAAATGGTTTTTATATGCCGGATACTCACGAACTATTTCTTCACAATAAAAATTTTAATAATGATAATCAGCTGATTTATACGGCTGTTCACGAATATACTCATCATATTATTGCAGAAGAGCTTTTTAAAACTACAGGAAATCCAAATACAACTTATAATGCAAAGGTTCACAGTCAGGCTTTTTGGGCAAGATTTAATCAGCTTTTATCTATTGCAGAAGAAAAAGGTTATTACAAGCTGGAGTGGGAACAGAATGAGGAGTTAAAAACTCTTACGGAAACAATAAAAAAGGATTATCTTGAAACAAATGGTCGCTTAATGCAGGAATTTGGAAAGCTTTTAATGAAAGCTCACGAACTTTGCAATGCGGCAAACATCAGATATGAAGATTATATTGACCGTGTTCTATGTTTACCTCGCAGTACGGCAAAAGATATTACAAAAGTTGCTGCTGTTCCTGTAAATCCGGCTATTGGTTACGAAAATATGAAAATAGTAGCTTCTGTTCGCAAAAAGGATGATAGAGCAGAAGTTGAACAGGAATTTCTTGAAGGAAAAGGCCCCGTTTCTGTTCGTGAAATGATGCGCCAGAAGGCTATGGGGTGCAAACCAGCTGGCGAAGAAGATAAAAAAGAAAAACTTGAAAAGGAACGCAGTCGTCTGGAAAAAACAATTGCTCAGCTTTCAAAGCGCCTTGAATTTGTGGAGGAAAGTCTTGCAAATATGTAAAAAACATATAATTGCAGTTTCTTTGCTTTTTGTCTGTAAAGTTTCATTTTTTTCTCAAGTAAAAATGCCGGAAATGCCTTCCATGACTAACATTTCTGATGGTCCAGCAATGCCGCGAATTTCTGCACCTACTTTAGGTTCTAAGTTTTATGTTCCTGGAAACGTATATACTAACAAAAAGAATGAAAAAATCTTAAAATCTGCAGATGATGTTGTGGAAAGCAAGTTACCGAATTCAGAGATGAAAACTGAAGATAATTCTTTTATTGCAAAAAAGATATCAGAAACATTTACTTCAAGACTTACGGCAAAAGATATTTCTGATTTAAGTAGTGATGGTCTTTTTGGCGGAGTATACGGGTTGCTGGGGGACGATAGTGCCATTTTTACAAGAGCTCTGAAACCTGATTTTACTTCAGATATGATGCTTTCAAAAATTATGGAGCAGTTGAATGAATTAAAAAAACAGAATGAGAAGCTTACGGAACAGATAAAAAATACTTCTGAAAAAATTGGTGAAGATGTTCCAGAGACATTGCAGCAGCCAAAGATACTTCGTTTTGTTGTAAATGGTTACAATATAATGGACACGTGCCGTACAGTATATTTTTCAAAAAAAGATTACGACGGCTCTTTTCTGTTGACAGGCGACAGGCGCTATACCAGCGATAATAAAAGTCGTGATGAAACTTTTTATTTTCTATTCAAAACAGACGGTAATTGCGGGACTTCAGCAGGCTACAACGTAGAACCTCAGGTTGTGCAAGATTACAAAAACGAATATTCATTTTTATATCAGCTTTCAAAAAAACACAATTTAAAGGCTGAAAAAACTGGAAATCTTGTTTCGTTAAGGTGTACAGAACCTGCCTGGAATTTTGATCTTCTTCTCGATATCGGCTCTGATTAATTGTTGTATCTGAAAATTTTAGTTTTCAAATACAACCTAAATTGTTTCTATTTTTTTAAGGACAGACACCAGTTTTGCTTTTTCAATAAGGTCAATAGGACGACCTTCAACGTATTTCTTTGCTTCCTCTGTGAATATGCCTGCGGAGATACAAATACCTTTGTCACATTTTATATCACGCATTTTAGAATGCAAGTCTCTAACGTAAAGTTCGCCAGTTGCCCCTGTACTTCTGAAAAATCTGAAAATTTCAGTGTTTTCCCAGCGTGCAGACTGAACATTACACATTATTTCGGTATATTCAGATTGAACAGATATATCCTCAATTTTAACAAATGAATTTCCATGAAAGCAAGAAACAATTTTTCTACAAAGCGTTACAAAATCACTGGTTCCACTCATAAGATATGCCTGAAGATTGCTGTTCTGATTTAATTCCTGATATCGGGTAATTAATGCAGGAACGTCTCGATAGTTTGGATTAATCGAATTTATCTGTTTAAGGCAGGCAAGACCTTTTGAAATTACATTCTGAGAAAGATAGGTCTGTGCCAGTTTGTATAATATTGTAGTTTTTAATTCAGGTTTTACATTTTCCAGTTTTAGAGCAATTTCGTAATCCTGTATAGCTTTTTCAAACTGTTGTGTTTTTGCATGGTAATTGCCTGCAGAAAGACATGCCTGTGCACCATATTCTGGGTCTGGACGCAAATGCATAAATATTTTAAGAGCCTTATCAGCCATGTTGCATTCTTCCATAGCAGAAGCCATGTAAAAGAGCGCCTCTTTGTTACTTGTCTGCTCTTCACAAACTTTTTTTAAGAAAGGCAAACTTTCCCGGTATTTTTTTGCATGATACAGTGAAAATGCCAGCATCTGATGAACTTCCTGATTTTCAGGATTTACAGGATTTACAGAAGCTGCTCGTTTCATACAGGAAATAGTTTTTTCGTAATCTTTTTTTACATATAAAACTTTACCAATATAAAAGTTTGCTTCGTAATTATTTGGTTCTTTTTTTAAAACTGTTGCAAACGCTGCGCCAGATTCTTCAATTTTTTCTGTTTTAAATGCACAAACACCATATCGCAGAAAAACTGTTTTTTCATCAATTTCCGGATGCATATTAGAAAGTTCGCTAAGACTTTTGTATAACGGATAAGCTTTTGCATAATCAGGCTGACTGTAATAAACGTCCCCTAAAGCTGTAAGGGCTGGAATATTTCTTGGATCTTTTGCAAGACGTTTGTTAGCATCCTTTATTATTGCGCTATTATTTCTTGGTTTTTTATTTTTACCATCTTTTGAAATGTTTCCTGATTTTCGACCTGTTATTGTCATTAAAATCAAAAGTAAGAGAGAACCTATAATAATAGCTATTAATACAGTAACCATAATATTCAACTCCGTAATACGTTACTTATTATACGACTTTCTCTAAAATAATTTTTTTAGAGCTTCTGTCAAATTTATAAAAATGCCAGCTGCATATCATTTTCTGATATGCAGCCGGGTTATAAAAATATTATTTGTTGTTTCTCAATTCATTAACAAATTCTTCTATTCGTTCCAATGCGATTTTGATTTTTTCGACAGCAGTAGCATAACATACACGAATATGTCCTTCGCCACCAAGACCAAAAACGCTTCCTGGAACTACGGCAACATTATGTTTCTGGAAAAGTTGTGTTGCAAACTCTTCACTAGTCAATCCAGTTGAAGTAATATCTGGGAACATATAGAATGCACCTTTTGGCTCTGGAACAGGAAGTCCCATATCATTGAAAGCTTTTACCATAAGATTGCGGCGCTGTTGATAACTGATGCGCATTTTTTCAACATCTTTCCAGCCATTTCGTAATCCTTCTGTTGCAGCATACTGACTGAAAATAGGTGCGCAGATTGCGTTATATCCATGAAGTTTTGTACAAAGAGAAATAAGCTCTGCCGGAGCTGCGATATAACCGATTCGCCATCCAGTCATTGCAAAAGACTTTGAAAAACCGTTCAAAATGATAGAATAATCTTTCATTCCTGGAAAAGAGCCAATAGAAACGTGTTCTCCGCCTTCATAAGCAAGTTCGCAATAAATTTCATCACTGATACACCAGATTTGATGATTTACAACAACTCTGGCAATTTTTTCAAGTTCTTTACCGGGAATCATTGTTCCAGTAGGATTGTTTGGAGAACAAATCATAAGAGCTTTAGTTTTTGGAGTAATAGCTTTTTCAATCTGTTCTGCAGTTGGATAATATCCGTTTACGCTTGTGTCAATTGGAATAACATTTACATTGCACAAGCGGGCCAAAGGTTCATAATTTACGTAACATGGCTGGCAGACAAGAATTTCATCGCCAGGATTTAATATTGCACGCAAAGAAGCATCAACGCCTTCACTGGCACCAACAGTTACAAGAATCTCTGTTTCTGGATTATAAAAACAGCCGTAACGCTCCATATACTTACAGATTTCTTCCCGCAATTCTGGTAAACCGCGGTTTCCTGTGTAAGAAGTGTGACCTTTTTCAATGTGGTAAAAAGCTTCTTCCCGCATACACCAGGGTGTTGGAAAATCTGGTTCTCCAACAGAAAGAGAAATAACGTCATCATGCCCGATAAGCATTTCAAAAAATTTACGAATGCCACTTGGAGGAATTTCTTCCATGCTGTGGCTGAATTTATCATTTCTTGTATTCATATTTTATCCCTATTATAAGAGGGGAAAGCCTTCCCCTGCGCCCGCACTTCGTTGCGTGCTACCCCTTCTGCGGGGACACCCCGCAACGCCCCGTAGCTTTGCAAAAAATAAAATAGTTTTTTAGCGATTTCCTTATGCTTGTGCTTCGCGGCGGTCTCTTTCGTCTTCTACGTAAACAATGTCATTTTCTTTGTATGTTTTAAGAATAAAGCATGTTTTTGTAGAGCGAACACCCTCAAGTGTTGCAAGCTTGCTGGAAACGAAGAAAGCAACTTCCTGAAGACTGTCACCTTCAATAATAACTTTAAAGTCATATCCGCCACTCATAAGGAAAAGTGACTTTACCTGTGGAAACCGGTAAATTCTATCTGCAAGGGCATCAAAACCATGTTCTCGTTCAGGTGTTACCTGCAGCTGAATTTCTGCCCGAACTTTATCCTTGCTTTCGCCTGTTTTTTCTGGATTTACGATGGCCGCGTATTTTAGAATAACTCCGTCATCTTCCAGCTTTTTGATGATTGCGGCGACTTCGGCTTCAGTTTTTTTAGTCATAGCGGCAATATCTTTTACAGAAAGACGTGCATTTTGTTTTAATAAATCAAGGATTTCTTCCATAATTTGGCCTCATATATATAGAAATAATTTAAACTATTATAAATTTTTATCGGCAAATTTACAATGAATTGTTAGGAAGAAAGATAAAATGAAAACTGTTCGCTTATAATGATATTATTTTTCAGGCGTAATAAACAGTATGTTTTTTTTCTTCTAAAAACTTGTATTGGAAGTATGCACTTATGCAAATAACGTTAGGGGGTGGAGTAGTTGCGGAGCAAAACCGCGTATGCGGTTCGAAGGCGAAAGCCGGAGCTACGGAAGACCCGACCTTTCAAAATTGTAAATGCGTTAAGAAAAATTGCGAAAACCTGTAGCAATTTTTTAGCATTTGCAATTTTGAAAGGGAACGCCCGTAATTAAAAACATTCTTGCTAATGTGAGTGGCTGCTGGTAAAATTGATGACATGAAATCTGAAAAAAATAAGACTATTGATTTAACTGTTGAAGAAGGAAAAGCATACTTGGACCGCTGTCTGCGCTATGAGGAAGGCAATGAGTATAAAGAGGAACAGATTTCAGATAAAATTCTGATTGGAGATTCTTTGAAGGTGGCCGGAACTCTGCCTGCAGGTTTTGTTGATTTAATGATTGCGGATCCGCCTTATAATCTGGACAAGCAGTTTCATGGTTATAATTTTCATGAGATGGCTTACGAGGCTTACGAAAAATATACGGAAGAATGGATTTGTGCGGTAAAGCCGTTGCTAAAGCAAAATGCTTCTATATATGTATGTTGTGACTGGAAAAGTTCTTCGGCAATTGAACGGGTTTTGAGTCGTCATTTTACTATTCAGAACCGGATTACCTGGCAGAGAGAAAAAGGACGGGGAGCCATGCATAACTGGAAAAATGCCATGGAAGATATCTGGTTTGCAACTGTTGGAAAGAACGATGATTTTACATTTAATGTAGAAGATGTTAAGCAGCGCAGAAAGGTAGTTGCACCATACAAGGTGGACGGCAAGCCAAAGGATTGGGAAGATACGGAAGACGGTAAATTCCGGAATACGTTTCCTTCTAATTTCTGGGATGATATTTCTGTTCCTTACTGGTCTATGCCTGAAAATACTGCACATCCTACACAAAAGCCGGAAAAACTTTTGGCAAAGCTTATTCTGGCAAGTTCAAATCCTGATGATATGGTTTATGATCCGTTTATGGGAAGCGGCTCAACTGCTGTTACTGCAAAAAAACTTGGCCGCCATTTTTGCGGTTCAGAAATGAACGAACAGTATTGTGTTTGGGTGCAGAAACGGCTTGAAATGGCGGAAACTGATAAATCTATTCAAGGGTATGCTGACGGCGTTTTCTGGGAACGGAATACCAATGGTTTGCAGAAAGCGTTCAAAAATTGAATTTTATAAATTACTATGATAATCTTAATTAGCTAAATAAGAGGTATTTTTTTATGACAATTATTCCAGTTATTTTGAGTGGTGGTGCCGGAACTCGTTTATGGCCTTTATCTTGGGGTGATCATCCAAAGCAGTTCTTGCCTTTGGTTAGTAATAAAACAATGATTCAGGAAACTTTATTAAGACTTAGTAATCTTGAAATTGATGCTCCAATTGTTTCTTGTGGAGAGGGTCACAGATTCCTTGTTGCTCAGCAGATTGGCGAAATTACAGATAAAAAGCCAACAATTTTACTTGAACCTATGGCTAAAAATACAGCTCCTGCAATTGCAGCTGCATGTTGTGCCGCAATGAAGCGTGATAAGGATGCAATTGTTGTAGTTCTTCCTAGTGATCACGTTATTGCTGATGTAAAGACTTTCCAGAGTGCAGTTATGACTGCTGCTAAAAATGCAGAAAAGGGCGCTCTTGTTACATTTGGTATTGTTCCAACTTTTGCTGCTACTGGTTATGGTTATGTAAAAGCCAGCGGTGCAGAAACTGACGGAGCGTTCACTCTTGAAAAATTCGTTGAAAAGCCATGTCTTGAAAAGGCTCAGGAATATCTTGCCAGTGGTGAATATTCATGGAACAGCGGTATGTTCGTTTTTAAGGCTGCAACTTTCATTGAAGAACTTAAAGTTCACAGTCCGGAAATGGCGAAGCTTTCTATTGAATCTTTTGAAAAAGCTGCTGCAGATTCTGATTTTATCCGTCTTGATAAAGATTCTTTTGGTCAGATTAAAGGCGATTCAATTGACTACGCTGTAATGGAAAAAACTTCTAAAGGCAAAATCGTTAAGCTTAATGCTGGCTGGGATGATGTTGGTTCATGGTCTGCATTGTACGACATCAGTGAAAAGGATGAAAATAAAAATGCTGTTAAGGGCGATGTGATTGCTCTTGATACTGTTAATTCATATATTCGTGGTGGCAAACGCACAATTGCGACTATTGGTCTTGATAATGTTGTAATTGTTGATGCTGAAGATTCTCTTCTGATTGCAAGAATGGATAAAATTCAGGACGTTAAAAAAGTTGCGGAAGAAATGAAAAAACGCGGCTAAGTGGAGAAAATGATGACTATTTTTCAAAGTATTTTACTGGGAATTCTGCAGGGAATTGCGGAATTCCTTCCAATTTCATCTTCAGGTCATCTTGCTGTAGCTCAGCGCCTTTTTGGACTGCAGGAAGTTCCTTTGCTTTTTGATATTTTTTTGCATCTGGCAACGTTACTTGCCGTAGTTCTGTATTTCCGCATAAAAATCTGGAATCTCTTAAAGATTTTAGGGCGCTGGATTACAAGAAAACCTGGTAAAGAAGCAGAAAATCAGGAAGACTTGATTTCTGGCACTGACGAACGGGGACGACGTACAATTATAGCTGTAATTCTTTCAACTTTTGTAACTGCCGCAATTGGTATTGTAACCAGTAAACTTATTGATGATGGCGCAATTTCCATTAAGTTTACTTGTGCTGGTTTTATTGTTACAGCTTGTCTTCTTGTAATTTCTTCTATGATTGAAAAAAAGAGCGTTTCTGCAGCAAAAATGGAAAAGCAGCAGAAAGGAATCAGCTGGATTCAGGCTCTTTTTATTGGTCTTATGCAGGGAATTGGAACTTTGCCAGGAATAAGCCGTTCTGGTTCAACAATTGCGGGAAGTCAGCTTTGCGGTGTAAACCGTTCTGCTGCCGGAGAATATTCTTTCATAGTTTCTATTCCTGCAATCTTAGGCGCATTTGTGCTTGAATTAAAGGATTTAGGTGAAGTTTCTTCTACAATTGGTGCGGCTCCTGTAGTTGCAGGATGTGCCGCCGCTTTTGCGTGGGGATATATTTCATTATCTTTGTTGATGAAATTAATCCGAAAAGGCAAGCTGGAATGGTTTGCATGCTATCTGATTCCAGCTGGAATTCTCGGTCTTATATTTTTCTAATTTGTAAAAATTAAATTTTGGAACATTTTTATGAAAAAAATAATTTTTGTTCTTTCTATTGGTTTGCTTTTTACTTTAACTTCTTGTGATAAAAAAACACAGAAGAAGGTAAAAGCTTCTATTGAAAATGTTATTGATGACGTTAAAGACGCAGGCAAAGATATTTCAAAAGAAGCAAAAAAAGCTAAGAAATCTGTTGAAAAAGAAGCAAAGAAAACAGAAAAATCAATCAAGAAAGCACTTGATTAATGAAAAACGCTGTCCAATAAGTTTGCATTACGGTGGTTGAGTTTATCGAAACCACCACATTTAGTGTAGCAGTCATTTCGACGAGTGGTTCCTGAGCCCTTCGACAGGCTCAGGAACCACCTGTCGAAGGGCTCAATGAGCGCTACACT
>JAFOCI010000072.1 GCA_017381365.1 Treponema sp. | reverse complement strand
TTAGAAAAATCTTAGAGGAAATCAGGAGTGTAAGATAAAACCGCTAAAATAGCGCGGCTTTATCTTACCTTAAGTTTGCGTTGCAAACTTATTATTGAACTGCTGTTCCTCATTACATTACGGAACAGCGTAAAAAGTCAAATCGATTGTTGAAACAATCTTCTTGACTTTTTATGGGAGAATTAATATGAAAGAAATCAAACCAGAAGAACTGCAGGACAACCCATTCAAATTGATTGGCAAAGACTGGCTGCTTATCACAGCAGAAAAAGATGACCGTGTAAACATGATGACAGCAAGCTGGGGCCAAGTGGGAATAATGTGGAACAAACCTGTAGTAAACATTTTTATTCGTTCCAGCCGCTTTACAAAAACATTCATTGACAGCGGCGATACATTTACACTCTGCGTTCTGCCAGAAGAATTCCGCAGTGCCATGAACCTTTGCGGCTCAAAATCTGGCCGTGACACAGACAAAGTAAAGGAAACTGGCCTTACAGTTGAACACGACGGTACACTTCCTTACTTTAAGGAAAGCCGCCTTGTAATTGAATGCCGCAAGCTTTATTCTCAGGTAATGCCGGAATCAGCTTTTGATGTAAAGGACATTTATAAAACTGCCTACGCAAACAACGACCTTCACACTCAGTACATCTGCGAAATCACAAAAATTCTATCTAAATAGACTGGAATTAAAAGTTACATCTTATAACATCCGTGTTGAATGAATCTAAAATATAGGGTTGTCCAATAAGTTTGCATTACGGTGGTTGAGTTTATCGAAACCACCTCATTTAGTGTAGCAGTCATTTCGACGAGTGGTTCCTGAGCCCTTCGACAGGCTCAGGAACCACCTGTCGAAGGGCTCAATGACACTCATTACTTTTGGGACAGCCTCGACTTGCGAATGTTTTTGACAGCCTCTTTCTTCCTTTTTCCCGTAATGTTTAATATTCATTCAGATGATATATACACCTTTATGCATGGGATTATTCTAAAGGTCTATTAGGATTTTCTACATCTGGGGCAACGACAACAATTCGAATCACCAATTTCCAAATCAATTAAAAAAAACCGTACCGTTCTTCCATGATTTTATATGAAAGAACGGTACGGTTTTTATCTCTTCAGATTCACTATAAAATCTGAATCATTTTTTTATTTTCCCATTACAAGCACAATTTCGCTTGTTTTTCCAAGAACAGAAGCTGGAATATAGTTGCCTTCCATCTTTTTTCCGTCTACAGTAAGTTCCTTGCAGCCAGATTCTACATGATCAGGATTCTTTACAACAATGTGCAGGTGTGAACCACGGAAATCCTTTTCAATTTCAAATCCGTCCCAGTCAGAAGGAATAGAAGGAGCAATCTTAAGACCGTTCATATCTGGGCGCATACCCATAATACCTTCAACACAGCCAACCATCACTGTAGATGCAGTACCTGTAAGCCAGTGTACATGAGAACGGCCAAAGTGAGGACTTGCCTTACCTTCTGTGAACTGACCGTAACAGTATGGTTCAAGCTTGCGGATTTCTGCCTTGTCGTTCTGACCAGCTGGAGCGTTTTCCATAAAATACTGGAATGCGCGGTTACCATTGCCCTTCAAAGCTTCTGCAAGAATAATCCAACCCTGTGACTGACTGAAAATACCAGAGTTTTCTTTTACACCCTGATTGTAAATAACAGCCAGAGCGCCTTCAAAAGCGTGTTTCTGGTAAGGTGGGTCCATAAGAACAAGACCAAAGTCTGTATTAAGCTGCTTGTTTACATTTCCAAGAGCAAGTTCAGCCTGCTTATCATCAGCAAGACCGGAAATTACAGCCCAGCTCTGTGGGTTCAACCACATGTTAGCTTCTGGGTCGTTGCGGTTACCGATTACTTCGCCAGCTTCTGTAAAGCCGCGGATAAAGCGGTCTTCGTTCCAGCAAAGCTTCTGAATTTTTTCTCCAAGTTTTTTCTGTTCTTCTGTGATGTATTTTACGTAATCTGCATCGCCCCTATTTTCTGCAAATTCCTTAAGAATTGTCATTGCAAGATAGAACTGCAAAGCAACAAAGCTTGATTCGCCATTTGCACCAAGACGAAGACAGTCGTTCCAGTCAGCATAAAGGCCGGCAGGAATTCCGTGTGGTCCAAGATGATTCATAGAGAATGCAATTGCTCTCTTAAGATGATCGTAAACAGTTCCTTCATCCTTGTTAGCATAAGGAATTACTTCATCAAGGAATGCTGCGTTTCCTGTTTCAGCAACATATTTGTAAACAGTTGGGAACAACCACAAAGCATCATCAGCACGGTAAGCCGGGTGACCAGTTTCGCGAACATAAGAGGCGTCATCTGGAGTATCTTCGTGACCAGCGTTGTGAGTGAACTTAACCAATGGAAGTCCGCCACCGTTATCAACCTGAGCAGAAAGCATAAAGCGGATTTTTTCTACAGCCATTTCTGGAGCAAGGTGAATTACACCCTGAATGTCCTGAACAGTGTCGCGGTAACCGTAACCATTGCGAAGTCCACAGTAAATATAAGAAGCTGCACGGCTCCATGTAAAAGTCATGAAACAGTTGTAAGCGTTCCATGTATTAATCATTGTGTTGAATTCTTCGCTAGGAGTCTTAACCTGGAAGTGTTCAAAACGACCATGCCACTGATCAACCAAAGCCTTATATTCCTTTGCACAAGTTGCGCTCAAATCAGAATATCCAGCCAAAAGCTTTTCTACAGCGCTGTTCTGCTGCATTGTAAGAATAAATGCAATTTCCTTAGTTTCACCAGGTGCAAGCTCAATAACAGTTGCCAAAGCACCACAAGAATTTTCGTTGTAGCTTGTTGCATTGCCCAAATCACCCTTTTCTACACCAACAGGATCTTTATAAGAATGATAAGCACCAAGGAAAACATCCTTATCACCACAGAAAGAAGAAACTTTTGCACCAATCATTGCAAATACGCGGTCAGTAGCAAGCTTGCGGTCAACTTCTTTTTCTGCGCCTTCAAGATTTCCGTGAACAGTATGAACTACCCGGTTATCAACAAATTTTGTGCGGCCAATGAACAAAGAATACTGAAGGTTTACCTGATCCTGTTCATAGTTACAGTTGTTTGTAAATTCAGCGTAACCAGTAACTGTAAGGCTGCGTTTTTTATCTGATTTATTTGTTACTTTAAAATTCCATACTTCATGTTCGCAATCAAGTGGAACATAGTACAAAGCTTCTGAATGAATGCCAGCGTAATCTGCCATAATGTTTGTGTAAGCTGTACCGTGGTGACATTCGCTCTTATAATCCTTTAAGTCCTTTCCAACAGGCTGCCAGGAAGCAGACCAGTAATCCTTACTTTCGTTATCACGAATATAGATGTAGCGTCCAGGCTGATCAAAATTGTTAAAAACATATCTCAATATACGTCCGTTGGCACCGGATTTTGCAAAACTGTATCCACCAGCGTTATTAGAAATAATAGCACCATAAAGTGGAGACCCAAGGTAGTTCACCCATGGCTTTGGAGTCTGTGGGTTAGTAACTACATATTCACGTTTTTCATCATCAAAATATCCGTATTTCATAATTTTCCTCTTTAATTGTATTTTCACCGACTTTTTCCAATAAAATCATAAAAATTTTATTATTAATATTAACATTTTGTTATTTTTCACTTTTCAGACGATTTCTCTATCTGACAAAGATTCCAAGAAGCTCAGAAAAATACCATGAAAGATTTTTTCTATCAAAATAGCCGTGTCTTTTAACCGCATTAGCGGCGAGCCATTAATGGCGAGTGTCCAAAGTCTGGTATTGCAATGCAAAAATAAACATAAAAAAAGCTGCCTGACAATAAAATTCTCAGGCAGCCGTTCTAGAATTATGAATCTAACTATCTCTTAGATTCTTCTTTCTTAAATTCTTCTACGTTGATTGAATCAAATACAATGTGATGAGTTTTGTTGATAATCTTATCAGATACAGAACCCATAGAAATTGTAAAGATTACATTTGGATCAGTGTCCATACCCATCTGGAACTGCCAGCTGTATTCCTTAAATTCAGGACCAACAGGGAACTTCAAAGTATTAGAATATGGATACCAGTTGTCGTCTTTTGAACCATCACGCTGCAAAGCAAGCATAACCATTCTTTCAAGATCAGATTTAGCCTTAAGAGAGATTCTGTACATCTTTCCTTTTTCAAGAAGACAACCATTCTGTTTAAGCTGAATCTTCCAGTCCATGTTACCAGTTTTGTCAATATTAACCTGAACCATCTTATTCTTTCCGTCTTCAACGATTTCTACGTCAGCACTTGCATCCTGGTTAGCATACAATTCCCATCCGCTAAGTTCCTGATCGAATTCACCATTGATTACAACTTTATTTTCTTTAACATAGATGTTATCAACGCTTATAGTTCCACCATCAGAACCAAGAGCAAGCTCAAAATCAATTACAATGTCATTTTCTGGCGATAAAATACTTTCAAAATGAGTTGGCTTTGGCTTATTTGCACCATTATTGCTGCTGCTTCTACTGTCAAAACTAGAAGGAATAATCTTTACCTTTTCTTCTTTTCCAGCGAACTTAGCAAGAATAGTTGTTGTTTTAGAAGCATAAGCATCAAACTTAACGATGTAGTTTGTGCCACCTTCCAGCTTAATTCCAGTCTGTTTGATTGTTACATCTTCTGGCTTAGCTTTTTTAGGAGAAACAACCTTAAGCATTCTTTCTCTGTCTTTTGTTACAGAAATATCAGCATTGCACTTGTTTTCAATTTTCCAGAAACCAAGTTTACCTTTTCCTTCCTGGAACTGACCATTTTTAATGTAGTTTCCATCAGGAAGACAATCTTTGCCATTTGTAAGATCCACTTCGCCAATCTTTTCAAGACGAACATTTGAAATATAAACATTTGCTTTAGAATTCTGAGCACCAAGGTTATATTCAAGACGACATTCTGGATCGCTGTCAGCAGTCATATTGAATTCCCATGAATAGTGCTGCTTTTTAGTTGTAAGCTTAACTTTTACGTCTCCAAAACGGCGGGCATAACTGTTGTTTGGAGCAGAAATACCAGTAATAATCTGACGGTCTTCATCTGCATAAGCATCAAAAGAATAGCGGTAACGATATCCGCTGTTCAAAGGAACCTTTGCCTGAACATACTGAACAGAATATTCAAGAGAACCTTCGTTGTTTGTTTTGATTGTGTGTGTCTTTCCATCAGAAACAACGGAACCAGAACCACCACCAGCAGTCATAAATTCCCATGCATCTTTTTTATCAGAAATCATGTTTCCAGAAGCATCAGTCTTAGCAACAACAGGAGCCTTTGCAGGTCTGTCAACATCTTCGTTATAAGATTTTTTCTGATAAACCTTTACGTAATCAACGTACATTTTTGCATCGTCTTTGGCAGGGTCAAAATCAGTAGTTTCATCAGGATATCCAACCCAAGAACCACCAACAGCAACGTTCAAAATGATATAGAAAGGCTGATCAAAAGGAGCCGGATATGTCAGTTCACCAAAACCAGGGCGTTTTGTAAACCATTCATTTGCAGTCTTATAGTTTACGCCATCACAATACCAGCGGATTTCACCAGGTTCCCATTCAACCGCAAATACATGGAAGTCATCAGCGTAGTTGCCTTCTGTAATTGTGTGTGTCCCCTGAACCATAGCATGTGGTTCTCCAAAGTGCAATGTACCATAAAGCTTCTGAACATCGTCACCAAGAACTTCCATGATGTCAATTTCACCACATTTTGGCCACTGACCATAAAGGCTTTCATCATCCGGCATCATCCAGAAAGCTGGCAAAAATCCCTTTCCCTTAGGAACGCGGAGCCGAGCTTCAAAACGTCCATAAGTAAAAGTATGTTTTCCCTGTGTATTAATACGGCCAGAAGTATACTCAATTGAACCGTCTTTTTTTTCAGTTTTAATAGCCTGAATTACAAGACAACCGTCTTTGATGTAAGTATTTTTTGACGAATTTCCATAAGACTGAAGCTCAGCATTAACCCAGCCAGGTTCATGGAACTCAAAATTCCAGTCCTTAGAATTTAATTTCTTTCCATTAAAATCTTCTTTCCATACAAGATCAGCATCTGTATATTCAGAAGGTTTGCCCTGTGCAAAAGCACAAACAGCAGAAAGAAGACCAATTGCAAAAGTAATCGCAAATTTTATTCTTTTCATATTTTACACCCCTATTTTTTTCTTTAGTTTAATTCTAAGTCGCTTTTTCATAAAAAATATCAAATAATTTTAAATTATATAAATATTTTATCATGAAATTAAACTTATTAAAAAAATTGGGCGCAAATACCATTTGCAAGTCGCCTTCCGCTGCCCGCTAACGCTCGGTCTTTGTCTTCCGTCCGCTTCGCGAACTCCAGCCAAATCCTGCCTTCGGCACAGCTCCACGCTCTGCGCAGTCCTCCCCCACCCGTAACCATTCC
>JAFOCI010000071.1 GCA_017381365.1 Treponema sp. | reverse complement strand
CTTTTTTGTTTTGTTTGTTTTGTTTCTTTTATTTTTATATATATTTCTTTTTTATAACCGTATATGGCAGCAGCGGAACTGGCGGCATTGAGACAAGGGAACCTGCGCGGGGGTATGGAGGGGCCCGCGGAGGCTGTGCCGGAGCGGGTTACGGAGCGGAACGTTAGTGAAGCGGAGTAATGAGCGGGAGCGGAACCCCGGAACACCCCTGGCAAAGAAGATTTGCGCCCTGTTAAATAAAAAAAGGCAAAACTGAAAAACTTCCGGCTCTGCCTTAAAATGGTTAGTTTATAAAAAACGGCTTAGAAACCGATTTTTCCTGTGATTAATGTGCCGTCTGTTGACCATGTTAATGGAACTGAAAGCAGTTTTAAGATTATTTCTGTTGGCACGAAGAACTTTTTGCCGCTTAAATATGGCGATTTTGAAAGAGTTTTTACGGCTCCGTTTCCTGTGTACTTATTTGAACCGATTGTGAACTGATATCTTCCTGTGCTGCATGAAAGGGTTGCGATGTTTTTCTTTACGGACACTTTTGCCCCCAGCATTGATGCCAGTTCAAAAATATCTGTGTACAAGCCGTCTGGCTGAACTTCAACTGCAATTTTTGTTTTACCGTCTGTGAGCTGAACTTTAATGAATTCCTTGAAATCTCTTTTCTGAATGAGGGCGTGAATGCCTTTTGTTTTGTCTACGGCTTGAGAAACTTCATAATCTGTTGCTGCACTAAGGTATGCGTAAACGATTTTTCTTGAAATTCCTGTTTGTTCACTGATGAAGTCAATTGACTCGCGAACAGACTGTTTCATTGCTTCATCAAGGTCCTGGTTCAAACCGATTGGAATCCAGAAATCTTCTGTTTCACCAAAGCACATGTCAAATTTGTTCTTGTCGCCTGGGATTTCTGAAGAACCTTTTTTAAGAACTGTAAGTCGTACTGTTCCGCGAAGGGAACCTTCCAATGCTGTAAGTGCTACTTCGCCGTCGCCCTGAACAAAATGAGGGTCACCTGCGAAGAAAAGCGCACCTTTTACGTCTACCGGGAGATATAATGTTGAACCTAAACCGAGCTCGTTGATATCTAGATTTCCGCCAAGTCGAGTTGGTGGAATTGAACTGAGTGATTCATCTGAAGCGTTTGCAACACCCATAATTCCTAGAAATGGGAACAGAGGAAATGTCATTTCATGTCCGTTTTCTACAAGGTAGCCAACGTATTCTTCGCCAACTTTTTTAATTGGTGTAAAGATTGAAACATTGTTGTAAAGTTCTGGATGATCTTTATCTGCACCTGGTTTTCTGCCTTCATTCTCTGGGAATTCTCCTGTAAGAACGCCCTTAAAGTGTCTGTTTGAAATTACTCCATAAGGAACACGCGGATAGAGCGAAAGAACTTCGACTTTGAGCACGTCGCCTGGTTCTGCACCTTCTACATAAATTGGTCCAGTCACGATATGTGGGCCATCGCCGTCAAAATCATGTGGTTTATCTGAGGCTGAAATATCACAAGCTGACTTTAAAATCTGTTCTTCTGATACGCCTTTTGACTTGAAATATTTTTCTGAATTCTTTCCCTGATCCTCCAGCATACCTTCATGAGAAAGTGTATCAATTGTTACTGTAGCTCCAGATGGAACTGTCAAAACTGGCATTGAATTTTTATTTGGAAGACGCCCCCATGTAATATTTTCATAAGCTGAGCCTACATAATATTCTCCATCAACAACACCATCTTCTTTTGTCTGCAGAATCTGAAAATCTTCGCTGTATGCAAATGCTGACATTAATAAAGCTGTACAAATTGAAGCAATTGTAATTTTTTTCATTTTTTCACCTCACTTTAATTTTTGATTCTGCGCGCATAAAATCAAAAAAAACGGTATTTTTTTTCAAAAAACATGCGTTTTTGATTTACGGGAAAACATTATTTTTTATGGAAAAAATAGGCAATAGATTTTGGAAAAATATATTTTTTTTATTTTTTTGCGAAACGTATTGACTTTTTTAAAATTTTTCAGGTATTAAGGCATATTTATTACTTTTCTTAATACCTGAATAAGTTAGAAACTTATTCTTTTGTTTTGAATACCTTTGAGAAGGTTCTTATATAGTCTGAGAATGAAAGATAACTGAGGAATACGCAGATTACAAACAGTACTACTGCAACTGCTTTTAGAATTGGGAGAAGGTCTGCGATATTTATCTGAAGACGCAATACAGATTCAATTGCCAGCATGAAAAAGCCTGATGTAATGTATAAAACTGTTTTTACCTTTCCTCCTTTGCGGGCTGCAATAGCTGTGCCGTTTGAAACTGCAACCATGCGGAGAAAGTTCATTGAGAATTCACGGAAGAGAATCAGAATAAAGCAGGCAACCGGCATATATCCGGCTGGAACTAAATCTTTTGCGAAGGAATGCTGAGCGCAGATGAACAAGGTAAGATTCAGCATTACATCGGCGAATGGATCAAAAAGCTTTCCGAAATCGCTTACTTCATTATTTTTGCGGGCATAGTGACCGTCCCAATAGTCTGTGAGCTGAACTACTGCCAGCATTGGTATAAGTATATAAGCTGTAATTTTTGCAAGAAGCGGATTGCCCGTCCAGATTGGAATAAAATAGAGAACGAAAAAAACTGGAGCAAAGAGTACACGAGCTAATGTAAATTTATTTGAAGTTTTCATGCTATTCAGTATCTTGGTTTACGAAACAAAAGTCAATGAAAATAACGACAGGCTTTTGAACTACCTGTCGTTATTCTGAAAAAATTATATTCTTGCTTTGAAATCCTGAACTACGCTGATTGATGAAGTTATGCTGTATTCCGGGAGTTCTACGGCACTGATTTTTAAGGCTCGTTCTACAATCACGGAAGAATCTGCTACGCCCTGTAGAATTAAGGTTTTGCCGTCTATTACAGCGCGAAGAAATTCTATGTTCAGCTTGTATTCAAAAATCAACTTGTTTACAAGATGCTGACATTTAATGAGTTCGGAAAGTTTTGCTTTTCCTTCTTCTTCTTTTTCTGGAGTTATCATTGCTTTATCCATTGCTGCAATTGCATTGGATGCCATGTCTACATCGAGAACGCCTGTGTTAAGAACCATCAGAAAGTGAGAAGGATCATCAATCTCTGCATTGAAGAAACTCTTGTGAAAACCTTTTCGGTTTGTATCGCTTTCCGTAATACGCTGAATTGCCTGCTTTTCTGTCCAGTTGAATTCTTTCATCAGGCGTTCCATACGAACTGTGTCGCTGGCGATAAATCTGAGTGAAAGAAGATTTGGAAGATTTTCAAGAATCAAGAATGAGCCGCGACCAATAAGAATACAGTTACCTTCCGAAGCTGCTTCCAGAACTGCTGTCTGAAGATAATTGAGATATTCATCCCTGTCTTTTACAAGAGATGCAAAAAAACCTGGCTTCTTTTCATCATATTTCTTTAATTTTTCTGCTGGAAAACCTAAATCTACGATACGCTTCTCCAGATCATGTCTTGTGATAAATTTGTACCCTGTTTTTTTAGCTACTGATTCGGCGATTTCGTCGCCTAAAGATGCAACCTGTCTTGATATTGCTATAATTGCCATAATGATACCTCCGTTTAAGAAAATCTCTAAAAATTGCGATTTTAAGAAATCTCTTTTAATACAATGTTTGCTACAAAAAAATGGCAACAAGAGCCATCACTATTAATAATAAAACTGAATAGTTTTTATGTCAAAAAAAAACGACTCCCTGGAATCAAGGAATCGTTTTTTTGATTTTTTTATGGTGCTTTTTTAGTCTTTTGAAGCGCCATAGGCTTCGTATTTTTTAGATGGACTGTAAATGCCTTCTCTGTATTCACCAGTAAGACTTGGAATCTTCATCTTCATACCTGGTTTAATAAGATTAGGGTCTTCTGGCTTTGGCATTCCATTTTTGTTTGCCTGGTAAAGATTTTCCCAAAGCAATGGATTGTTATAGATGTATGGTCTTCCTGAAATATTCCAGTAACAGTCTTTTGTTTCTGCCCAAGGGCGAACAATATAGTATTCTGGAAGTGGAGTTACTTCGTAAACGCCGTCTAGAGCTGCGAGAGTCTGTTTTGCATAATCAATAGCTGCACTGAAATCTTCTTTTTCGTAGGAATTCTGTGCATTTGTAAAGGCTTCTTTTGCTGCGGAATATGCCATTGGGAATGTTTTATCTGCATGGACACTGTCTGCCCAATTCATGCGGTTCTGTGCAAGCTTCATCTGCTGGTCGGCATTGTAGCGGGCCATCATCATGTCGATGTATGCGCGGGAAAGCTCTGCGTTTTCGGCAGCTTTTTTTGAATATTCTACTGCATCGTCATACTGACCTGCATCAAATGCGATGTGAGCTTTTTTGTTGTATTCATCAGCAAGTTTCTGATAAGTATTGTTTTTATAGCTGACTGCAAAAAGGGATGCAGATGCAGCTAGGATAGCAACGGCATTAATAAGCTTTTTCATTATTCTGCCTCCTGTTCAACGATTTCTACTGATGGTTCTTCTTCAATAACAGAAGTTTCTGGTTCTGCTGGTGTTTCTTCGATAACTGGTGTTGTTTCTTCTGCAACTGAAGCTTCTTCAGCGGCTGTAACTTCTGGTTCTTCTGGTGTTCCTTCGATAACTGGTGTTTCTTCTGCAGCTGGAGCTTCTGGTTCTGCTGGTGTTTCTCCAGCAACAGATGTTTCTTCGGCAGCCTGTACTTCTTCTGCGGCTGGTGTTGTTTCAACAACTGGAGATTCTTCTGCAGGTGCTGCTTCTTCTGCAGGTGCTGCTTCTTCAGCAACAGAAGCTTCTGGTTCTGCTGGTGTTTCTTCGATAACTGGTGCTTCTTCTTCTGCAGGTGCTGTTTCTTCTGCAGCTGGAGCTTCTGGTTCTGCTGGTGTTTCTCCAGCAACAGATGTTTCTTCGGCAGCCTGTACT
>JAFOCI010000070.1 GCA_017381365.1 Treponema sp. | reverse complement strand
TTAAAAATTAATCAAACAATTTATTTAAATTTAAAAATGTCCATTCAGAAATGCAAACAGAATAATTAAATAAAACATTTTGATAATTTAATACAAAACCACCGTTTCCGTCATCAAAAACATGAATACACAACCCGTCACCATAATCATACTCAATTTTTATAATTCCAATTTTTTTTAACTCTTCAAGATTTCCTGTAAAGATTTTTCCGTGTCTAAGCAGCTTTAATCTGGAAACAGCATAATCATTACTACTTTCAATCGCTTTTGACAGCACATCAGTTACAAAAACAACTCTTGAAATTTCTTTATCTTCTTTTTTTTCAGAAAACGAAGCTGGAATAATATAGGGATCTATCCAGAAATTTATATCTGCTGAAAGGAAACTTCCAAAAATATCCTCCGTTTTGAAATACGAATCAGAACTCGTAATTTTAATAATTCGTTTAGTATTTGAAAAATCACAGGGACCAAAAAGAATTTCTGTTTTTGATTTTTCAACATCAGATAGTAAATAAGTCAGACTAAAAAAAGAATTTTTATCAAAGTGTAAAAGAAAATCATCATCACTGTATGAAATTTTATACATTTTAATACATTTTTTAAGATTATTTATAAACTTATTTACTTGATTTTGATCAGTTGGATAAGAAATATTATTTTTTTCGCAAAACCATATTCCATTCAATTTATAAAATTTAAGAAAATTATCATTTTGCTGCAATTCAAAACCAGTTAATAAATCTGCTTTTGATGGATTAAGAATTGCAGTTCTAATAAAATTAACACTGTTATTTTTTATTTCGATTACAAAAGAAAGTAAATACAATAAAATCATTATAATTGCAAGAAAAGGAAAAATATTTTTATTCATATTTATACACCAGTTGTTTACGCCTGATAATAAAAATTATCCAGAACGAAATTATTAAAACAGGAACAAAAATAAACATGCAGAATAACATTGTTATTTTTGCCTTGTTGAAACTTTCTTCATCGTAAATTTTAAAAAGCGAACTGTTATTAGACAAAAAGCTCTTTTTATGAATTTCTGCCAGTTCTTTATTTCCTGCTAAGTCTATCAAAGTGTTCGCCAGAAAATCTAAATTACGATAATCACCTGTTTGTCCGCCAGCATAACCAAGCATCAAACTATGAACAAAAAACTGATCTGGAATAACAATGATTTTCTTTTCTACATTTTTATAGACAATGGCATTTTCATTTTTTTTCTGGTTCCATATTAGTTCATTAAATCCAAATGGATTAGTAAGAAATAAGGTTTCCGAAGAAGAATAATCAGGTTCAATCAGCCATGAATTGTAGGATGAAAAAATATAAGGCTGAACATTTTCATTTATACTTTCAATTTTTTCTGGCCAAAACACAGTGAACCCCTGAACAGTATTTTTTTGTGGAAGAACAGAAATCCATAACGGGTAATTTAAATTTTGCGAAATTACAGAATCTTTTCCATTTTCATCCTGATTACTCTGCATTGTTATTCTTGCACATGAATAATCTGCAATAAGATTTTGATTAAATTTGAAACCATATTTTTTTAGCAGATTAAAAAGGCATAAATTTTCAGTCTTTGTTATATACCAGGAATTTTCAATATCTATATTAAATTCAGAAACAGCAGCAAAAACAGAACCGCCTGAAGAAATAAAATCATCGATTTGCTGACAATGTTCTTCTGTAATTTTTTCGGAACCTAACAAAAGAAGAGTTTTGCTATATTTCAACTGCTCAAAAATATTGTCATCAAGCTTTATTTCATTGCAAATCATTCCTTGTGAATTTAACCAGGGAATAACATAACCGTAACTTTCCTGAAGATTTAAACCGTTTCCACATAAAATATTTACAATCTGCTTTTTTCCATAAATAAGATTTAAAAATCTTACATCTAAATCATACTCAAGAGAATTTGCAGATAAAATAAACGGAATAATATCCCAATTTTCATTATATTCAATTACAATCGTAGAATAGACAGTTGTATATTCTGTTTTATTTTTACCAACAGTCTGGAATTGCTTGCCATAAATACCATAATCTTTCAATAAATCAGAGTATTCTGAGTTATCAGGATTTTTTTCAGAATAAATAATATTCCTGTTATAAGCCAGTTCTTTTAGATAATCGCTTATATCTCTTGCCTGAGGATACAGGCTATCTAAAAGATGACTTTTATAATATGTAATAGCAATTTTACCGTCTATTTCTGAAAGAACATTTTTAGTATATTTAGAAACTGTAATTTTATGATTTGAAGAAATATCTTTTCGTAAATAATACCGACCGGAATTTAGCATAAAAAAAACAAAAAAAACAAAAATACTGATAATTATAACCTTGTTTTCTTTGCTATAAATTTTTGTTTTACGTGTCTGATTAATTAAACAGGAACTGTAAATCAAAATACAACTGGCTGCGACAAAAAATAATAAATCTCTAGTATCCAGAATCCCCTTAAGAGAAGCATCAAAATGCCAGGATAAGCTAACTGCTTTGGTTATAAATAATAATAAAGGAATTTCATTAAAATATATGCACAAATAATTCAGGAAATTTAAGAGCAAAAGAATCAATATACATAAAATTATAGAAACATTTCTTTTAGTAAAGACTTCCTCTAAGAAAACACATATTGAAATTGCACATAACACAAAAAAGAAAAGCATTAAAAAACTGCAAAATGCAGCGCCAGAATCTACACTTCCAAAATTATTTAGACACGGAATAACTAACACCTGTGGTATAATAATTAGAAATAACTGAATAAATGCAGTCAGAACAGATATAATTTTTGTTTGCAATACAGAAAATGGAAATATTTCTTCAAGCACATTCTTTTCATAATTTAAACATGTTATTGGAATAATTATTGATAAAACAACAGTTGCACAGCAAAAAAAATTATATAAATCTGTAGTACCATTTCCGCTAAAAAAATTTTTGAAATATAAATAATAAACAGGACACGTAATATTAAAAATCAACGCTGAAACATAAAACAGAGGATTTACAAACGAAAGAAAAAGCTTAAATTTTAAATATTGCTTCATTACGATTCACCTGTTATTTTTAGAAATGCATCTTCAATACTTGAACAATTATATTTTGCTTTAATTTCATCTTTTGTACCTTTTTCAGCAATGCAACCATTATGAAGAATATATATGTAGTCGCATAAAGCTTCCACTTCCTGCATAAGATGAGTTGATACAAAAACAGTTTTTGATTTTGACGCATTCTTAATAATTTTTCTAAACTGAATTATTTGCGCAGGATCTAAACCATTTACAGGTTCATCAAGAATAATATTTTCAGATTCTGTAAGAAGTGCATGAGCAAGAACAATTCTTTGTTTAAAACCTTTTGAAAGCTCTCTGATTTTTTTATCTGATACACTATTTAATTCACAAATACTTAAAATTTCTATGAAACGTTTTTCTTTAGATTTAAAATCCTTGTTGTCATTATAAATATTTTGTATAAAACGTAAATATTCACTAGTTTTCAAAACTTCTGGCAAAGAGAAATTTTCTGGAACATAACCAATAAGTTTTTTCACATCCACAATACTGTCAGAAATTTCATAGCAGTTGTTGTCATTAGAAATAAAAATTTTACCTTCCGTTGCATAATGAATTCCGCAGATTGCTTTAATAATAGTTGTTTTTCCAGCACCATTCAGGCCCAGAAGACCGGTTACAGTCCCTTTTTCCGCCTTTAAATTAATACCTTTTACAACAAAATCACTTTTATCAGAATATTTTTTAGAAAAACCAGAAAGTTCTATCATAAAAAATTAATCCTCGTAAGGAATTTCAATATGCATGCGGTCCTTTGAAAGTTCTGCAGCCGGGAATATCTTTTTTGCCTGTTCCAGAAGCTTTGGAAGTTCCTTGTCTGTATAACGTGGAGAATAATGAATCATGCACATACGTTTTACATTTGCATCCCGGGCAATAGTTGCAGCCTGACTTGCAGTCATGTGTTTCTTTTCCCTGGCCTGGTCAATCAATTCGTCTTCAAACATACCTTCGCAGATTAAAAGGTCAGAGCCCTGCACTTCCTTTGCAATTGTATTTTTATACAGGGTATCAGTCACAAAGCTGAATTTACGTCCACTTCGCTTAGCACCCATAACATCTTCAGGTCTTACAGTTTTCCCTTCAGAATTCTGAACGTTATTACCTTTCTGCAGCTGTCCCCACAAAGGACCAACAGGAACACCAAGCTGCAAAGCCTTTTCCGGATTGAATTCCCCAGGACGATCAAGTTCTTCCAGAGTATAGCCAACACAAGTCTTTGTATGATCAAGAGGAAAACAGCGGATATAATAATCTTCGCCATGATGCACAATGCAAGGCGCAGTAATTTCCTTTACGACAATAGGATAATTGATGTACATATCAAGAACTTTGCGGCTGGTTTCAATATATTCCGCAATTTTTGGAGGGCCGTAAATATAAAGGGGTTCAGTTCGCTCAACCTGAGCCGAAAGCATAAGAATTCCAGGCAAACCAGTTACATGATCAGCATGTGTATGAGAGACAAAAATAGCATTGATTTTTTTCCATTTAAGATTCAGCCTCCGTAAAGAAACCTGAGTTCCTTCACCGCCATCAAAAAGAAAAAGGTCACCGTCCCTGCGCAGTAATACCGAAGTTAAATGTCTGTAAGGCAATGGCATCATTCCGCCACAACCAAGGATAAATGCTTCCATGTTCATTTTTATATTTTACTAAAATAAAGGCTTTTACTCAAATGAATTTAAATTTGTTTTAATTTTTTGTAAAATATCATCCATGAACATTCTATTTTTCAGTACCAATTCAAATCATTTTAACGGAGATGCCTGGGTTTACACAAATTTTCCAACATGCCGTCAGCAGCTGGACCAGTTCTGTCAGAATCACCCCGATTACAATGTTACAGTTGCAACCCAGCTTCCGGGCTTATTTCTTGTTGATACAATTTGCAACGAAATCTCAGAAAAATCAGAAAAAGTTCATTATGAAATCATCCCTACAGACGACGAAAATGAAGCCGCTGATTTTCTTGCTCATTTAAAACCAGATTTAGCCGTAGCCATGTCATTCTGGCTTGTACCTTACGACTGGCTCTCCATAAAAGATTCAATGATTGCAGAAATTCTTGAAAAAAAAGGTATTCAGACACTATACAATTCAGTAAAAAGCTCTCTTATCTGTTTTGACAAATTTCAGACTCACCATTTTCTAAAACAGCATGGTTTTAACACAACAGAAACCTTGTACATAAATCATGAACTTTTCTTTAAAACTCGTAAAGAAATAAAAACAAACGTTTACAAAGAAGCCATAATTCATCAGCTGAAGAATTTTCCTTATCCTGCAATCATCAAAGATCCCACAGGTTTAAGCTCATATAATGCAGATGTTGTAAACAATGCCGAAGAAGCAGAAAAAATCATTCTTTCTAAGCGTACTAATTCCGACAGAATCATGGAACAGTACGTTCAGGGCGATCATTTTGGTGCAGAAATTTACGGACAGCCAGGAAAATATTACGTTCTTGACCCGTTCATTCTGTCACTAAACAAATACGGTATCACCTGTCCAAAGCAAAGCGTAAAACTAGGACCCGTCACTCATCCAAAATTCAAGGTCTGCCAGTTAAAATCAGAACTCACCCGCCTTTCACAGCTTATGGAATTCAAAGGAATAGCTCAGGTTGATCTGGTTTTTGACGGCATCAGCTGGTTTATAGTAGACATAAATCCACGACTTTCCGGCGAAACAAACACATATTCCGCAAGCCAGAATCGTCTGATTTTTGATATGCTCCTTTTCCCAGAGCCTCCTCAGTTAAAATACGTAATGAACATAAAGCTTCCAATTCTGGAAAAATCACTTTTACAGGAACTTTTTTCTCTGGATTTTGTAAAGTCAATAAAACAAATGGAAAACAAAGAAGCAAAGCAGAATCGGGAAACCGGCTACTGCGAAATGCTCATAGGCAGCACCACCACATTAGACCAGTTAATGTCCCATCTGGAATTCCTGAAAAAAAATTATCCCCAGATTATCGAACCAATCTTCTACGCAAACGCAATCAAAATGGCAGAAAAGATAAAGGTATAGATAATCCGGGGCCATTTTGCCTTACGGCAAAACCGGGCTTTTCAGGGTTCCGCTATCGCTCCATTGTTTGTAACAGCAGTTCCGCAAAGCGCAACTACTGCCACAAACAACGGCTTCGCCGCCCTTACAATCCCTTGTCCGTTTAAGCAAAGCAGGCAGCAAACCGTGGTGGTTGAGCTGGTCGAAACCACCTGGTAAATTAATTATCAACAAACGCTACTGTATAAGACGAACTTGATGTAATCTTTATATCAGCAGTCTTATTGTAGATTCTTCCTGGACTATCACCAGTTGCATTCCAGCTTGGAGTTGTTGTTCCCACAGGACATCTTACCAGAAGGAAATTATCTGCATCTGCAGGAACTTCTACATTAACCGTAGTACCAGAACCAGTACACTTTATCCAGCTTCCAGTAGAACCAGTTTTCCAAACCCATGCAAATACACTGGCACTATTCCATGTCCAGTCATCAGCAGTCACTGTTAAAGTTTTTCCTGCAGTATAAGCCTTACTTACAACACCAGAATCTTCCAAACCATCTTTAGTTGCATAAGCATAGATAGTCTGACCATCAGTCATTGTAACAGGTGCAGAATAAGTGCTGTTCATTTCTGTAGAACTAAATCCGTACTTGATTGTAGCACCTTCAGTTCCACAAGTAATGGTTGCATTTCCGCCGCTGATTGTGATTACAGGAGTCCTGCATTTTTGAACGCCAGAACCGTCTTTTTTCCAAATCTTAAAGTTTGTGCCGCTGTAAACTTCTTCGTATTCAGAATCAGATGGAGTATAACCTGTGCCAATCAAAACGATTAAACTGCCGTTTGTACCAGTAATTTCAGCTGCATATCCAGAGCTGTCAGCTTTCTTTGTTTCACGCTCTGAATCGTATTCAATGCCTAATTCCTTACGCAAACCGATAAGGTAATCGATGTGCTGGCGAAGAGTATTGCTTGTACCGGCAACATTGCTTCCGCCAACATAAGTTCCTGCCGCAGAAATACTACTGTACGGATAAGTTGTATCACCGTTTCCGCCTTCAGCAAAGGTAAAGTAGTGGCTCCATGCAACGCAAGGCACACCAGGATGAGTAAGAATCAATGCGTAAGCAAGTCCAATTTTTTCCGAATTAACCGGCCAGTGATTCTGGTTGGAACCTGTATCATGATTATCAACAAATGTTACAGCATCCTCAGGCTGACTGATATAAAGGTTAGAATCATCGGCAAGTTTTGCATAAGACTTACCTTCATTGAATACGCCATTCATTGCGCCTTTTAATGCAAAGTCAAATGCGCGGGAACGCTGGCCGCCTGTTTCTGTACCAGAAATCCAGTTTTTGATTTCATTTCCCCATGAAGAAGGATTATCAATTGAATATCCAGCTGTTGGCCAGTATTCACCAACAGAGAATTCTGCAGAAGAACCTGCATTGTACTGGCCTACATATCTTGCACCAAATCCCTTAACATAGTCATAGCGCCATCCAACAAATCCGGCAGGTTTTAGGACATTGTTCATCCAGTCAATGATTCCGTTCTGAACAACAGTATTTGTGTGGTCAAGATCGCGGTATGCACCGTATGTAGCTCCTGTATCAGCAGCTCCAGAAGGCTTTCCTACCATGTGAGCTTTATCACCAGAACTTGCATTGAAAGCTTCATCATCAGAACAGATGGCAGGATATTTTTCGCCTTTTACAACGCCCCAGTCAGGATTTGTAAAATCACCCCAGCAAGTTGAACCTGCACGGTGATTTACAACAATATCCGCAATTGCCTTTGCCGGCTGAATTGCCTGAATAACTTCTTTAAGTTCAGCTGCAGTTCCATAGTAACTGTTCAAATTGTTAAGTTCTGTTGGCGCATAACCTTCAGATGAATTTGTATCACATACACTTGGCGGATTAAACCATACATAACCAAATGTATCTTTAATTGAAGAAGCATTTTTCTTCATTATGCCGTACCATTTTCCCCAGTATGGACTTGGATTTTCTTTATTCCAGCTTGTTCCCCGCGGCGCAGAATTCCAGGTAAAGCCCTGGAGCATTACGGCTGTTTTTGAAGATTCAGAAACTTGTCCTTTTACATAGAATGTTTTTGAAGCAACAGAGGATGTTTTATATCCGTCTGAAACAGCGATTGCATTTACGGATGTTCTTTCTGTTACGGTAAATGCCCCTGTGTAAAGCGTTCCGTTCTCTTCTGAAGGAGTATTTCCATCTAAAGTGTAATAAATTTTTGCACCTTCTGTAGAACATTCAATTGTAATCTGAGTGCTTGTATCAAATGGAGAAGTTCCGCTAATTACAGGAGTTGCACATACCGGAGAATCTGTAACCTGTTTTAAAATCGTTACGGTGTACGAACCTACGCTGTAAGTACTAGAAGAATCAAGCCTGTAGGAAGTATCGGTTTCTTCCCAATAATTGCAATTTGTTTCTGCCCAGCTTCCTGTGTCTACAATGCGCGTCCACTCTTTTCCGCTTGAAGGTGAAGGAATTGTAAAAGATGCATCATAGCCTGTCATATTAATCATCATGTAATATGTTCCGCCATTTTTAGCACCTGAACCGTTTATCATTACAGCTTTCTTACAGCCTGAATCTTCCCAGCCTTTTACTCCAGCAGTTGAATACCATTCAATTGGAGCATCAACACCTGTAATCTGGCGAAGGCTTTCATTGTTCAGTCTTTCGTTCATCACAAAGCGTGCAAAGTCAAAGTTTCCGTTTTTGCCTTCAGTGTTTTCAAATTTTCCAAATTTGTCTGTGTAAGTTCCACATTCAGCTTTTCCGTCTGAACCTGTACTTACAGTATGCGGAGAATCTGTTGCAACCATCGAATAATTGTTCCATGTTGCAACGCTGTCTATGTTATACGGATTGTTGTTTCCATTCTGAGTTCGTCCGAATTCATCCCCGTAAACAATCATCGGGATTCCTGCACTGAACATCTGCATTGCAAAATAATTTCGTGCCCTCTGCCTGTTTGAAGCAGCTTCTGTTCCTGTTCCAAGTGAATTATTATCACCGTTTCCGCCGTCGCTAGGTCCAAACGGCTATGTTAATGTTCCGTTTAAAGCGTTTCCGGCTCCTGAATAAGAACACAAATCTGCAAGCGTAAATCCGTCGTGGGCAACTACAAAGTTTACGGAAGGCTCGGCTGCACCAAAATGATTAAGTGAACCGTAAATTCCGTCTGTGTATGAAATTGCAGCCCTTTCTGCACCGTTACCGACAAATGCTCGAATACTGTCGCGGTAGTAACCGTTCCAGCCTGCCCAGCCGTCCGGGAAGTTTCCTACCTGATAAGAATTATTTCCGCAATCCCAGCTTTCTGCAATCATTTCAACATTTTTTGCTTTTCCAAGTTCCGCAATTTTTACGGTCGTTTCTGCGTTAAGATTGTAATCCCAGCCAGAACTTGAAGAACTGTATTCGCGTCCAAGAACAGTTGCAAGGTCAAAACGGAAGCCGTCAACGCCCATTTCATCAATCCAGTATTCAAGGGAATCAAGGATAAAACCTCTTACATAAGGATTATCACACTGAAGGTTATTTCCGCAGCCTGTAGTTTCCCAATATGCTGATTTATCGCTTGGAACAAGTGAATAATAAGTGCTGTTGTCAATTCCGCGCATGCTTACGACTGTAACCTGTGCGTTATTGTCTTTACTTCCATTCCAAGGGCCGCCTTCACCTGAATGGTTGTACACAACATCAAGGTAGACTTCCATTCCTGCATCGTGGAAAGCCTTTACCATTTCTTTAAACTCTTTTGTAGGGCCACCCGGCGTTTTATCATAAGAATAGCGTCTGTCCGGTGCAAAATAATCAAATGTCATGTAGCCCCAGAAGTTTCCCCCCGGGCCGTCATCAGGATTTGCATCGTTGTCTGTTTCGTGAACAGGAAGAAGTTCGATTGTGTTTATACCAAGCGCTTTTAAATATGGAACAAGATATGAAGCACCTTTGTAAGTTCCTCTATATTCAGAAGGAATATCCTGAACGCTAGCAAACTGACTGTAGCCGCTTAAAAGGGAAGAAAGATTTGCCGTTGACGAATGTTTTGTAATGCCGCGTACATGTGCCTCATAGATTATTGCATCTTTCTGAGGGATTCCAGGTTTTGTGCCGTAACTTGTGCTGTCGCTAATAATATAGCCTTTCGGGGCAATTTTTCCTGTATCGTAATTTCTGAAATCTGCACCGGTAGAAAGCGCATTATACGGTTTTTCTGTGCTTGGAGAATGTGAAAGCGCATCTTTGTTGCTAGGGTCGTGCGTAATTTCCTTTGCGTACGGGTCAAATACGACTTTGTTCGGGTTAAAGCGGTTTCCGTTTGAATCGCAGTCAGAAATAAATCCTTCGCTGCTTCCACCTCTTTGCCATTTATCTGAATATGTCCAGTTTGGACCCCAGCAGCGGAATGCGTAAATTGCGTTTTTAAGGTTACCATTCAATGTAATGCGCCAGTAATTATTGCTGTCTTTTTCCATCCAGTAATCATAAAGAGGAACAGCATCGCCAAAAGGTTTACTGTAAATTTCCAGCAGGACTTTCGTAGCATTTGCTGAATAAAGAACAAAAGAAGTTTTATCACCTTTAACATTTGCACCCAAAACTGCAGTTGTATCTGTAGACGCAACAGAATAATTTCCTGTTTCCGGATGCTGCATACCAATAGAAGGTTTTTCAAAAGTCCATGAAGAAACATTAGAATTACCTAGCAACCTGCTTATTGCAACAGCTTTTAATGTTGTTCCAACATCTACAAAAATTCCATCAGATGTATACTTAGTGCTGGAAGCATCTGGTTCTGTACCATCTGTTGTATAGTATATATCAACATCACTAAGAGGTGTTTCATCATCATAAGTGCGTGCTTTTAAATATACTTTTGTACTGCCAGAAATAAATTCGCTTATTTGTTTACCAGTAGAATCTTCAAGTCTTGGTTCAGGCGTTTTGAATTGTATTGTACCTAAATCAACTTCTGCACCAGAAGCAACATCTACAGATTTCGAAAAGATTACAGAATCATTTAATACCCCAAAAACTTTCCAAGTACCAGGAGTAACGCCACTAATTATGTTTACACCAGAACTTATAGAATCCAACTTTGCCGATGCCGGATCACAAACCTGGAAAATTACATTATTTTCTGAAGAACCTGAAGTAAACTTTACAGAACCAGCTGTCTTTACATAAGAATCAGCAGATTTTTTACTGTTATTTATTATATCCGCAGCAATTTTATCAGAATCAATAAGTGATGAATGAACATTTTCATTTATCAATGCCTGAACATCATTTCTAGAAATATTTTCAAAGTTAACTGTAGATGAACTTAAAAGCTTTCTGTAAACATTCCCTTCTGCTGTTGATTTCCAGTTTACAGTAACATCATTATTTCCAGCCTTTATATCTGTCACTGCAGAAATTTCAATTCCTGCCATTTTATTAATTATGTTATTGATATTTTCAGCAGCTTCAACAACAATTACACGATTTTTTCCAACAGGAATTTCATTTATTGTAACTGAACCTTTACCATTCCCAGAGAACTCTACTGAAGCTTCTTTTTTTTCTTCAGCTTTGTTACCCCAGTATACAGTAACAGTAGCTTTACTTATTGAAGCAACATCTGTAGCACGAGATTCTGAATTTCCTGTATTAATTGTAATAGAACCGTACTTAACTGTTGTATTTGAAGTTTCTTTTTTTTGCAAATTCTGCAAAATAAGCATAGCTGCCAAATCATTTTTATTGTCAGCAATATTATTTGCACAAGAAAAAAACAAAAATAAAACAACTGTCAAAAATAGATAAAAACGTCTCATAAATGTTCCTCCAAAAATAAAATCCCTATTATATTTTATTACACAATTATCGAATGTCAATTTTTTTTTCAAAACTTCATTTTTTTGTTCTTGTTAAACATACTGTCAATTACTATGGAAAAAAAACAAAAAAAGTATTACTCTATCTCCATAGAGGTTACAAATGGGCGGCATATTTGGAGTTGCATCAAGGAACGACTGTTCTTTGGATTTATTTTTCGGAGTTGATTATCATTCACATTTAGGAACTCGCAGAGGCGGACTTTGCATCATTTCTGAAGAAGGAAAATTCCTTCGCTCTATTCATAACATTCAGAATTCACCATTCCGTACGAAATTTGAAGATGATATTGGCACAATGCACGGGAAAATTGGAATTGGCTGTATAAGCGATTACGAACCACAGCCACTTTTAGTTCATTCTCACCTTGGAAACTTTGCGGTAACAACAGTCGGAATCGTAACAAACAAAGATGAGCTTGCTGATGAAATTTTAAAAGAAGGTTATGCACACTTTCTTGAAATGAGCGGCAACGAAATAAATCAGACAGAACTTGTAGTTGCTCTTATCAATCAGAAAAAATCAATTCTTGAAGGAATAAAATACGTTCAGGAAAAAATCAAAGGTTCTATTACAATGCTTGTAATGACTGATAAGGGAATTTATGGAGCCAGAGACAAATTCGGGCGCACTCCTCTTCAGATTGCCCGCAAGGATAATGGTTTCTGTTTAAGCTTTGAAAGCCACGCATACATTAACCTTGGCTACAAGGATTACAAGGAACTGGGACCTGCAGAAATTGTTTTTGTGACTGCAGATAAAGTTGAAGTTCTCCAGCAGCCACAGAAAGAAATGAAAATCTGTACATTCCTATGGATTTATTACGGCTATCCTACAGCCTGCTATGAAGGTGTAAATGTAGAAGCCATGCGCTACAACTGCGGAAAATATCTTGCAAAGCGCGACAAGGACGACAACATTCATCCTGATTGTGCTGCCGGCGTTCCTGATTCTGGAACAGCCCATGCAGTTGGTTATGCAAACGAAGCTGGAATTCCGTTTACTCGTCCATTCATCAAATATACACCAACCTGGCCACGTTCGTTTATGCCTACAAGTCAGGATCAGCGTAATCTTATTGCACACATGAAGCTTATTCCTGTTCAGCAGCTTATCAAAGACAAAAGTATTCTTCTTATTGATGATTCAATTGTCCGCGGAACACAGCTTAGAGAAACAACAGATTTCCTTTACGAAAGCGGCGCAAAAGAAGTTCATGTTCGCCCGGCCTGCCCTCCAATCATGTTCGGCTGTAAATATCTTAATTTCTCACGTTCTAAGTCGGAAATGGATCTGATTGCACGCCGGGTTGTACGTCAGTTTGAAGGTGAAAACGTAAGCATGGAAACTCTTCAGAAATACTGTGATCCAGATACTCCAGAGTACGCAAAAATGCAGGAAGAAATCAGAAAGCAGCTTCATTTTACAACTTTACGCTATCACCGTCTTGACGATATGCTTGACAGCACTGGACTAGAACACTGTAAGCTGTGCACATACTGCTGGAACGGTAAAGAATAAAAATAAAAATGGCTGACCAGAAAACTAAGCTTCAAAGGTCAGTCATTTTTTTACAAATCTTCTAAAACTTCACGAAAATAGGAATTTTCAACCTCAGCTTCATTCATAAGTTCACCCCAGGAATAAAAACGTTTAGGCTGAAAAAGACGACCAAAAGCAATATAGTCGCCTTTAGAATCTGAACCATATGTAATTGAATACTTTACTCCACGAAAATCAAATTCAAATTCTTTTTTGCAGTCAATTAAAAAGCGGAAATCTTCTGTCTTCACTGATTACCGCCCGCGGATTTTTTTTAGAATTACTTTATGCCAGAATGCCCGGACTCGTTCAGCTATGTCATAAAATCTGTAAACAAATTTCAATGGAATATCAAAACTTCCGATTCTGTGAATATTATTTCCACCAAAACCAGTCTTAAAAAGATACAAGCCATGCATAGGGTGATTTTCATCATCTGCAGGAGGCATTCCGTACATATCATAATACTGACTGCCGTAAGCCTTTGCATCCTTCATTGCAGTCCACTGTAAAAGGAAATTTGGCATAAGGTTGCGTTTTACATTGCCTGAGCATCCATAAAGATAAATGCTTTCTGTTTTACTGAACAGCGTAATAATTGCACCAAGAAAGTCATTTTCGTGCTTTGCAAGATAAAGACTTATTACAGGAACATCTTTTCCAGCTGCAATTTCTGCCGCAGACTTTCTAAGTAAATCTTCGTAATAGCTTTTTGCATGAAGTCCAATACCGTCTCGTTCTGCTGTAATTTTGTACAAATCATAGAAAATATCAAGATATTCAGACAGTTTTTCATTTTCACCAGTAACGCGGATAATTTCAACGCCTTTTCGAGCGCTAAGATTAACATTATAACGCCACTTGGATTTCATTTTTGAAAGAATTTCATCTTCTGCAGGTGTTAAATCAATCTGAGTTGAATCTGGTGGCTGTATATCAACGGCACTTTTCTTTAATTTTAGACGGTCTGCAAAAGCAACCAGCTTTGTTCCACGAACGAAAATATCTCTATCCTCTGTATTGTCAAAACCAACAGCAGGATCAAAGCGAATGCAGATTGTGTTCTTTGGAAGAAACGGCTTTAACGCAACGCCGATTTCGCCCATAAGATTTGTGAATTCAATATTCTGGTCGTGACTGTTTACACCATCAATAGGGAGAGAAGGAAAAAGAGGAACATAAGCCAAAGAAAAAAATCCTTTTGCGAAAGTTCGTATAAGAACACTAACTTCCTTACTTCCGTTTGCCTGTGTATTTCCTTTTGAGTCAGCTTCTATATGAATCCAAGAAATGCGGAACTTTCTGTAGCTCCATCCATGATTTTCCTTGAATTCACACCAGAATTTTGTCTGCTGAAAGTATCCGGAATTTGAACTGGATACTTCCGCAATTTCTTGTATTTCAATCTTATACATTATGAAACAGGTCCATTTACAGTTTTTTCAGTTGACAAAGGCTTTCCATCAACAACAAGATTCTTTCCGCCAATCTGAACGGCTTTATCAATAACCTTAATTTCAATCTGGAAGAAAGTATCTGCCTGAATTTCTGCAGGTTTTTCTGCATTAACATCGTCGCCTTCAAGAACAACTTTTGTTCCAGGAGCTGCCCAGGGAGCTGTAAGAATTTCAACGCAATCCTTGCCGTTTTCATCCTTGTAGTCAGCAGCAAGAAGCATACCGCGACTTTCAATTCCGCGCATTTTTCTTGGAGCCAGGTTGTCTGCAATAATTACAGTTTTTCCAAGCAAATCTTCTTCTTTAAGATATGGAACCAAACCACTTTGGATTACGCGATCTGTTCCACTGCCATCATCAACATGTTCAACATAAAGCTTGTCAGATTCAGGGTTACGTTCAACCTTTATAATCTTTGCAACCTTAAGCTGAATGTTCTTTGCAAAATGTACAGGCTGCTCAGATTCTGGTAAAACCTGAGGTTCTTCTTTCTTTTTTTCCTGTTTTTTTTCTTTTTTCTGTTTGCCTTCTGATTTATCCTTGCGTTCCTGCTGGCTTCCGCTGAATTTTTCGCGGAATGCGTCTGCGGTTTTCTGGTCAAGAGGTGTAAAGAAAACTGCTGTTTCGCCAACCTTATCAAGCCCTTCTGTTTTTCCAAGATCGGACCAGTTCAATCCGCCTGCAACAGGTTCTTCTCCAAAACAAGGTTCAGAAATCTGCTTTCCAAGGTAAGAAAGAATTGTTTCCGCAAACTGTGGAATAAATGGATGAGCCATAATCATAAGATCTTTGATTACATAACAAAGGTTATGAATAAGCTTTGCAGCTGCTTCTGGATTTTCGCTGCGAGTCTTCCAAGGTTCGCCATCCTGGAAAGCTTTGTTTGCAATATCAGAAATTTCAAAAATCTGATGGAATGCATCTCGAAGATTTGCCCATTCAAGATTTTCTGTGATTTTTGCTTCAAGTTCACGAACCTTTGCCCAAAGCTCTTCATCAACAGGAGCATCAGGAATAATACCTTCGTAATATTTGTTTACAAAAAGTAATGTTCTGTTTACAAGGTTTCCAAGATTTCCAAGAAGTTCCCCGTTGTACTTTTCACGGAATTCCTTCCATGTAAACTGATAGTCCTGCTTTTCCGGGCGATTGTAGAAGATATAGAAACGCCATGCGTCAGCTTTGATTCCTGTTTCAATTGCATCTGTTCCGAAAACGCCTACTCCGCGGCTCTTGGAAAATTTACCGCTTTCATAGTTCAAATATTCAGTAGAACTCATGTGATAAAGCTTTGTCCAGTTGTGACTGGAACCAAGCAAAGTACATGGGAAAATTACAGTGTGGAACGGAATGTTGTCCTTTCCAATGAACTGGAACAAATCAACAGCAGCCTTAGACTTGCCTTCTTCACTTTCTTCAGGAAGCCACCAGCTTTTCCAGTCAAAACTCTGCTTGCCGGCTTTTACAAGTTCATTTGCAAGCTGTTTTGTAATTGACATATATCCGATTGGAGCATTAAACCAAACATAGAAAACCTTGTCTTCATAACCGGCTTTTGGAACAGGAATACCCCATTTAAGATCGCGGGTAATGGCACGTTCGTTCAGACCGTCACGGATCCATGCTTTTGTAATGTTTATGGCATTATCTGACCATTTTCCCTTTACGCTTACTTCATTCATCCAGCCGTCCAGTTTCTTTGAAATTGAAGGCAAATCAATGTAAAGGTGTTTTGTTTCCCTTACTTCTGGGGTACTGCCACAAGTTGCACATTTTGGTTCTTTTAATTCAGTTGGATCAAGCAAAGAGCCACAGTCGTCACACTGGTCACCTCTGGCTTTTTCAGAACCGCACTTTGGACAAGTTCCATGAACATAACGGTCTGCAAGGAACATATTACAATGAGGACAGAAAAGCTGTTTATTTGTGTGTTCTTTGATGTATCCGTTTTTATCCAGGTCATTGAACAACGCCTGTGTAATTTCTGTACATTCTTCATTTGAAGTACGACCGAATTTATCAAACTTGATATGGAACCAGTCGTAAATCTTTGTATGTTCGCCATAGTAATAATCGCAAAGTTCGCGGGGAGTTTTATTAACTTCAATGGCTTTTGTTTCTGTTGCAGTACCGTATTCATCAGTACCACAGATATAAAGTGTATCGTAACCGCGGCTTCTGCAGAAACGTGCAAAAACATCACCAGAAAGCATCTGAATCAAATTTCCAAGATGTGGAATATTATTAACGTAAGGTAAAGCGGATGTAATAAGTCTTCTATTCATAATGTTTTATTATAATTTTTTTATGAGTTATGGTCAAATAAGAAAAAAAGGGGCTGTCCCAAAAGTAATGAGTGTAGCGCTCATTGAACCCTTCGACAGGTGATTCCTGAGCCTGTCGAAGGGCTCAGGAACCACTCGTCGAAATGACTGCTACACTAAATGTGGTGGTTTCGATAAACTCAACCACCGTAATGCAAACTTATTGGACAGCCTCTATATAATTTTATTTTATAAATCTAAGTCAATTTTAGAAAATTTAATTCCCTGAATATTCAGCTTATTTTCAGAATCCAGCTCTACAGGGATTTTTACTTCAACTGGTCCCAAAGCCGGAACATCCCTGTAATATTCAGAATATGGTATTTCTTCTTCACCAAATGAAATTGTAACAGTCTTTAGACTAAGTTTTTTTCCCTTTAACGAATATTCACCCTTAAGAACTACAGAAGAATTGCTTTTACTATACAAATCAAAAAGTTCTTTTTCATCAAATTCATCTATAAGGGATTCTACCTTATCAGTATTTTGAACTACACTTCTTGGATATGTTCCATCTTCATTAAAGATAAATTCATTTTTCTGACTTGTATATATATATGCAACGGTAACAAAAGGATCATCTTTTGAAGTCATCTCGCTTTTTAATTTAACATCAGAAGTCCAGGTACCTTTTATATCAAATGCAGGATTTTCAGCACAAGAAACAAGCATTAGTAACATAAAGCAAGAAAAAATTAAAGAAATATATTTTTTCATATTTATATTTAGTCCTTTAAAAAAAATAAAGAGCAGGAAGCCGAAACTACCTACTCTTCACTAATAAATAATTCTACAAATTACTCACCAGTTACAACGATTGTCTTCTTAACGATAAGGTTAAGCAAGTTGAAAGTTTTTACATCAACTGTAGCAACTTTTGTGATTTCACCAGCTTTAGCAGCTGCAGCGATACCACCATTTTCACCCTGATCAAATGGAAGTGGAAGAGCACCGAACAAGTAAGTTGTTGTAGCTTCTCCTACTTTTGATCCGATTGTGTTTGATGTAACAGAATATGGAACTGTTGTAACACATGATGTTGCAGCAAGTGCCAATACAGCAGCTGCCAATGTAGAAACGATTACCTTTTTCACAGTAAATCCTCCGTTTATTTTTTTGTATTTTTATTCTATTATACCATATTGTACTTGTCAACTGTTTCTTTTCATTTTTTTTATTTTCTATGCTGATTAAAAATACTAAAATTTATAGTTTTTTCCATTTCCATTCCAGGTGCAAGTTCAATATCCCAGAAAAGAGTGTTTGCAAATGTCATACAAGCAGGAATAAGTTCTCCAGAAGTATATTCGGGACGGCTAAATACAATAGGAACGAAGGATAAACCACATGATTCATTTGGTTCGAATACAAACGTAATCTTATTATCCTGATCTGTTACCCAAATACCTTCTACATCAGATAATTTTCCAGATTCATTAAGCTCTTTACTTGAAGTTTTTGTGTCGATTTCCTGTTTTCTGGAATCAGATAAAATCTGAAGCTTAAAGGCTTCAAAATCTTTTTCATTAAAATTAGTCTGAGCAAAATTCGATTCAACCGCAAACTTTGCATTTAATACTTCAGAACTTTCATTTTTTAAAATGTATTGCACAGTAATCCCATTGGAATTAAGTATAAATCGTTTAATTAAATTTACTTTCTGACGGTTTTTGTATAATGCAGACGATTCCAGTATAATCTCTTTTTTGGAATTGCTGAATTTTGTTTCATTATAGACATATTTTGAAAAAATACCGCTTCCAACAGGAGTATTTTCAAGATATGATTCAAACTCTTTATGATCATAAAGATGATCTATGAACAGACCTCTTTCATAATCATCATTATATCCTTCAAATTCTTTTACACTGTTAAGATTATCTGCAAAATTTCCTGAATTTCCAAAAACATCTAGTTCTCTTAAGGAACCACCCTTTCTTGATATAACTGCAAAAAAACGTTGCATTCTGCATACATAATCTTTAATTCCATCACCTGTATAATCAAATGAGGTTATAGATTCTTTAAATGGTTCACATTCGCGTAAAATTTTTTCTGCTTCTGTCAGTTTTTTATAAGCCTGCTGTCTATATGTTGAGCTTACAAAAGCGCCTTTAGAAGTACAAATAAACCCGTCTCCATTCTGGGCTTCCCAAAGTTTTTCTCGTGCAGTATTTTTTCTGATTTTATCACCATGACTTTGATGAATCAGCATACTGACGTAAAACATTCTGTCATATAAAGCCTTGCTTTGAGGATAAATTTGAAACAAATCATATATTGTAATGGGATAGCGTTTATCCAGTTTTACAGATTCATATGGTTTTATTCCCCACTGGGCAATATCCCCACTCATTCCGCTATAAATGTACGCAGGAATACTAACATCGCAATTCTTTAATGCAGCAGAAGGAGTTGAAAAACAAATGGAATCCTTCATGCTGCTAACTTTGTTGCAAAAATTACTCAACCAGCCTGACTTTAACAAATCCTTTAATTCTTCATGATTAAATTCAAAAGTTACAATCCTATTTTTATTATCTGACTGCAAATAGTTATATTTAGATGCTTTTCCAACAGACTTTTTTATTGTGTCAATAAAAAAATCAACATCATTATTCGCAAGAGGTTTTAAAGACTTAAACAATGGAAGAATATGAATTGATTTTCCTTTATCTGTCATAAAAAGAGAAACAAATTTTAATTTATCAGAAGGAATTAAAGATTCATCAAGAAGAACATAATCCATTCCACATGTATTAAAACTGGAAATTAAAGAATAATCCCAAATACTTCCGCAAACTGAAATTCCTCTAGGTCTTTTTCCTGTTGTGCTGCGAATTTTTGATGTAAGTTTTTCAATCTGACCAGCTCTATCAACCGGCAAAAGTAATGGAAAAACAGGGTCGTAATACCCGCCGCCAAGAATTTCCAGCTGTTTTTTAGCAATTAACTGACGTAAAATATCTATGAATTCAGGATATTTTCTCTGAAAAAAATCAAGCTGAACTCCATTAAAAGATAATGCAATTTTAAAATCAGGATGTGCACATAAAAATTTTATTACAGGCTTATACACTGTTTCATAATCTTTTTCAAAGATTTCATCGTGCAAAGGACTTAAATGAGAAGATTTCAATGTAAAACAGAAATTTATGCAATCCATTTATTTTCGGTGAATAATTTTATAACAAATTTTCCAGAATTCATAGCCTTTTTTTAATGGCCATGAAAAATCATTTTTGTTTTCTGATTTTATATCTATCATTTTTATAATATCCTGAGGACAATAATTCAAGCATTTTCCACAGCCATTACACAATTCTGTAATTACAGCAGTTTTATTTTTTATTTCAATTGCTTCCTGTGGACATACATGAATACAGTCGCCTTTTCCAACACAAAAAGATGAAAAATTATCTAATTCTTTTCCAATTTCATGAATAACTTTACATGACTTATGTTCAAATGCAGAATAATTATTCATTAAAGGATGCACTGCATCAGAATTTGCTGATATATATGCACGTTTTTCTATCAAAGAATACTGATTTCGATTTTCAAGTTTTTCAAAAACATGCTCAAAATGTGAAAGCATTATGTTGTCTGTTATTTTTGTTTGTTGTTCAATAGCTGGTACAAAAACGTAAAAAAGAAAAAATAACAAAAGAGATAAAACAATTAGTATTAGTACAAAAAACAATATCGTTAAAACCATAACTTATCCCCGTAAAGAAAACCAGGAAACATTACCAACAGCTAAAATCATAACAATTATTGCTATTGATATAAGAACCATGCTTTTTTTATTTCCATGTGGCTGTTGATTTCCGATAATGCTGACTCTCTTTTTTATTGAATAAATTACAGGAATCAACAGAGCAAAAGAAATAAAGCCACCAATTGAAATTATAATTACTTCTGTTAAATTCAAGCTTTCATTCAATGCCAATAAAATCAGCAGGTACGAAAAAATAAATTCAGAAGTAATTTTCCCTGTGGTTATACGAACAACTGTTTCCAGAATTGTTGAAATAATCAAGAAAATTATCAATGCGATAAGTGGATAAAATTCCACCAGTCTTAAAGGAATCAGGAAAAAATGCATAAATTGAAAGGAAAGAATACATGTTATTAATATGGAAAACATGACTTTTGCAAAAGAAAGTTTTAATTCGTGAATTGAATCACAGACAATGGTAAGGTTATTAAAACCTGCTCCATATAAAATAACCGAGGATGCAAAGAATATATAATAGATAGAAGTGAAAATCATTATTTAATTCCTGCCTTTAAAATTATATGAAATTTCTTTTCGATAAATAAATAAAAAGAAAGCAAAATTGCAGACAATATCAAAGCACCTGGAATTGTAGCCAGAAAACTTGCAGCAGAAACGGTCTCTGTATCAAAAATGATATATTCATAAAAACCATTTGTTCCTGGCAAAGTTATAGTTCCAAAAGCTAAAAAATCTCTGATAAACGAAATAATCAGAACATACAATGAAAATAATAGAGAACAAGGCATATTGTCTGTCAATTCATTTATTAAAGATAGTTTTTTTTCATCCATAAGGAAAACTGTTGTAAATGTAGAAATTGCTGGAAGAAACATAATAAAACCAAGTTGAAGTCCCAGCTCTGGCATAAACAAAATAACAAAACGTTTATAGAACGATGTCAAATATACAACAAAAATTAAAATCAGTGGTTGTTTCATTTTGTTTAATTTTAATACTTCTATCAATGTTCTAAATAAAGTTCCCAAAAGCATAAGAAGGCATATTTCAACAGCAACCACAATTCCACATACAAATCTACCTGGTGTTATTATTGATATTGCACAAGTTGCTGCCATATATATAGAAACAGCTTTTTTTGACATTCTTTCTTAATTCTCCTTAAAATATAAATTCATTAAGCTCATGACTTTTCTGCATGATTTATTATGGAAGGTATTCTTTGACTCCAATAATAGATACTCGAATCTGAATAACTTTGATCAATAAGCCGGCCAATTTTACCGTTTACAGCCGAATATCCAATAAATTTCACTCCATTTTTTTTATTATAAATGAATACTGCAGGAAAATGACCAAACAAAGTAGCAGAACGGATAATAATAGCATAATATTTTTCAACAGACTTTTTTTGCCTGATTTCAAATAAAGCTGCGCTTTCAGAAAACGCACTTTTCAAAGGAATTTCTTTGCCAACTATCCACATATCAGGCTGTTTTTTTTCCAATTCCTTAACAACAGCCTCTTTAAGTCCTTGATTCCATTTGTTTTCGCTAAGCCTGACCATTAAAAACAAGGTACCAAATAGAAAAATAATAATTCCGATAAAAATTCCGTAGAATCGCCAGAATTCTTTTGAAGATATATTTGTCATTGCCATATATTATATTTCCTGATCATTCTTAGCATCATCGTTCATAAACGATTCAAGCTGTTTTTTTATTCTTATTCTATCATAATGATTTTCATACTGCTGAATAATCACAGAAACAATATTTGCAATTACAACAGTAAAAATCATTCCACCAGGAGAAGTTCCACAACCAGCAAGCAAGAACATTACTATGCCTGCGATAACTCCGTAAACAATCTTGCCAGTAACAGTCAAAGGAACTGTCCCATACCAGCTAATCAGAAAAACAGCACAAAACAGAGTTCCACCAGTAAGCAATGCCAGTAATATATCACCTTTAAATGTTACTCCGTTGTACAAAAATGGTGATATATATCTGATTAAAAGTACATAGACAATTATAAAAATTGCAGGAATCAGTAAATCCCACAAATTATCACTAAACAGAATAATTGATGAAATTAATGTAATGAAATTAAATCTGAATGCAGGAATACTGGAAAAAGAATCCCAGAACAAAGACACATATCCTTCTGGAACAGAAACTTTTAAATGCGAAAAAATCACCTGATTACAGAACTCAGTTACATTTGGATCAAAAGGAAAAACTTTGATTGAGCCGTTTTCAATCAGAAGCTGAGAAGGATTTCGAACAGCTAGTAAATCCATATTAACAAGATATTCAGGAAAATACTCTACTCCAATAATCCATAAAATCACTACAGAAATTACACTGGCATTAATCCAGGTAAATGCGAACCCTCCAAAAAAATGTCTGGTGATGAGCATAGAAAAGAAAACAATAATAAAAACAGTTACCATTGGAAAAGTCTGAGGAATTAACATTCCGCAAAGTAATCCCTGAACTATTGAAACCAAAAACTTTTTATTTTCAAATAAACTCTGTTTAAGAAAAAGAGAACACAAAATTTCTGCAAGAACAGAAGCTAAAGTTGCTGCACACACAACTTTAAGAGCTAAATAACTCTTTGAAATAAAAAGCAAAACAATCTGAATAAGCAAAAGCACTAAAATTTTCAGAAGATTTGTTCCTAATGAGTCATTTATATATGAAAATGGTCTTATCAAATACTTTCTGTCGATTCTACCTTCTGACATCTTTTTCCTCTTTTAAAATATTTAAATTGCTTTGTTTATATTCTTCCATTTTTTGCATTACAGGAAGTCTGGAAGGGCAAATTGAATTACAAAGCCCGCATTCAATGCAATATTTTACTGTTTTCATATAATCTGCAGGAGCAGCCTCGCCCCCAGTAATATGCCTTAATATTACATCAGGAGATAAATGCATAGGACACACATTACGACATCTTCCACATCTTATACACAAAGAAACGCTTTGATCTGGTGTTTTTATAAAAGAATAAAATGAAATTGATTTAACATATTTAGTTACTGGCACTTTTAAGCTGCCTGTAGAAAATCCTGTAATCTGACCATTAACAATTACAGAGGAAGGATTTTTTATAAACCCGCCAAACTGTTCAACAATTGATTCAAAGGATGTTCCTACTGGAACCTTTAAAATTCCTGTTGCCGGAAGACAGTTTCCATTCACAAGCACATATCTGTCTATTACAGGCATTGATTTTGAGACGCACCTGTAAAGCTCAAGCATAGAACTGGAATCAGTAAATAAATCATATTTTGAAATTTTTGAAAGTGTCTCTTCCTTAAATTGTTTTTTTATAAGTTTGCAAAGCAATTTATCATTACATATTGAAACTGCTTTAGAAGAAATCTTTAAAACAAAACTGTTTTCTAAACTCTTTTCAAGCTTTTCTAATTCATTAAATTCTTTTTCAACTATAAAAATAACTCTTTCAGCATTTATACAATAAGAAGCAATCTGCACACCACTAATTATCTCATCAAGATATTCATTAGTTAAAACAGAATCAATTAATCTTGAAGGGTCGTCATCAATAAGACGAACAACTAGAATTCTATGCTTATGTTTAGAAACTTCTTCAAGCTGTTTTGACAACAATACAGGTTTTGCCGTAAAAAAAGTATTTAATACACCATAGGATTCAATATGACGAATCAACGATGAAGAAGAAAACAATTTGTAATCAAAGGGAGTCTTTTTTTTTCCAAGAAACGAAAATTTTCCGCCCAACATGATTTTTACAACTTTACTAATTTTACCATCAGGCATAACCTGCATTTCAAAACCATCTACTATGCCTGGTATTGGAGAATAAATACCTTTGGCAATTTCCTGGCCTTCTTCAACCTTATCACCAGTTTTGACCAGAGATTCTTCACAAGTATTCATATTCTGATTTAAGGAAACATAAACTGTTTTTGGAATAAATCCGTTTACAATTTTCTTATATGCTTCCACTTTAACAGTACGAATATCCGAAAACATTGTCATTTTTTATTCTCCTGCTTAGCTTTAGTTCTATAAAAACTAAAATAAAAAAAACATGAAACTCCTGATGCAAGGATAAGTAAAACAATTCCTAAAAAATTTAAGCTTGATCCACCAGAACCAGAATAACCAGGTTTTATATAGCTACCCTGAGCTTTAAGCATCTTTTCAATAGAATTATAATCAAAATTATCGATTGAATTAACAGCTTTTGAACGAAAAGAATCGTCAAAAATTATAGAATTTGTTTTTACGCTGATTTTGCCGTTTTCTTCAAAATATCGTTGAAAATTAACAACATCACCCTTTTTAGGAATTGAGGAAGAACTGTCATTCAGGGACCTGTATGGAAAAGTAATTGACTTCCAGTTCCACACAACATAGTCATTTAAATCCGGAAGAACTTTTTTTTCTGCATTTCTAGAAGGAAGCATAAGCCCAGCGGCATCTGTGGAAAGCGAAAAATTAATAAAACGAAGTGAAAAACAACCTGAAATAAGAATAGTTAAAGTTGCAAAAAAACAAAGTGGAATTGCAATCCTGTTTTTTTTATCAATTACCTTAACCATTGATGCAGAACATATTAAAACAGGTCTAAAAGAATATCGCTCATTATAAATATTAACCGCCTCGTAATAAATATACCCGGCAGAAATCATAGCTATGGCTGTAGAAAGTAAAAGAAAAATAAGCTTTGGACTAGTCAAAAAAATAATGAAAAAACTAATTGTAATAGAAAGAAATATCAAAACATTCTTTCTGCAATACAACAATGCGCCCTTTCTTCCTAAAAATTTTTGCGAAAAAAACAAACCCGTCATCAGCAAACAAAGAGCAGCAGAAACAGTATAAAAAGGCATCAAAAAAGCAAAATACAATGGAATACAGAATTCTATGAACACAAGAATTTTTTCACTGGAAAAAATAAGTAATATAAATGCAAACAGAAGCGTAATAACAAATGAAATCCATGGATAACTTGTATTTGCATTCACACCTGCTTTAATGCCCAAAGTTTTAAGCTGCCTTAAAGCATGCTGCAGTTCTCCTTCATAATCATCAGAAACATAATAAATTGCAAAATCATGATTTTTATCGAAAAAATAATTTAATCTATTTTTAAGATAAGACTCACTTTCATAATCATTTTTAGCAAGAAGCCTTTCAATTGAATTTAAGCCGCTGTCTAATGGAATATCCTGATTATTAAGACAGATAAAATCCCGGCATTCATTATGCTTTAAAATCTTTTCAACTTCAAATTGATTATAATCCGCCTGTACATACAGAACAGAATACCCGTTCCACAGTTTTGATGCAGGTATAACTCTAAAATTTCTTACAAGAAAAAAATTCAATGCTATGAGAATAAATGCAATTATAAACTTATACAAATTTTTCATGGGAAATTAAAAAACCGAATAAGCCAACCCAATGAAAAAACCCAGGAAACAACCAATTGTTACTTCCATCGGAGTGTGACCATTAACTTCTTTTATAGCTTTATATTCCAGAATTTCTTTGTCTGTTAATGATTTACCTATTTCATTAATTTTTTTTGCCTGAATTCCGCTTGAACGTCTTACACCAAGAGCATCACGAATTGTTATCATAAAAAAACAAAAAGTAAGAACAAAAATATCAGAATCAATTCCATTTCTAAATGCAATAACAGTTGCAAGAGATGATACTAACGCAGAATGACTAGAAGGCATTCCACCTGTTTTCCAAATTAAACTTTCTAACAGTTCTGTTAAACTGCGAATTCTTCCATACAAAACAGCAATCACAGTCTTAACAAACTGAGCACAAAACCAACTGGAAATACAAGCCAAAAGTATTGGATTTGTAAAGAGAAATATCACCTGTTTCACGACTGTATCAAACATATCTTATATAATAGCATTAAGATTATATTTTTACTAGTAGAGTCACCCTAGAAGTAGATTAATTTTCCGATTATAATCTTTAATTATGAAGTTCAGGGAATTTATTGCAAGCCAGGATGATGATGACCGCAGATTAGATAGAATTATCAGGAAATTTATTTCGGAAGATTCTCTTTCAGCTGTTTACAAATCAATAAGAAAAGGATTAATTAAGATAAATGACAAAAAAGCAGAAGCTTCTCAACATGTTTTCTGCGGAGATAAAATAAAGATTGCGGATTTTCTGTTGATTAGCAACAATAAAAAAAGCCTTGATGAAGATAAAATTGATTTTAACCTGGAAATTGTATTTAAAACTGATGATTTAATCTTCATCAATAAACCTTATGATATTGCGGTTCAAGGCAATTCAGAAGCACTTAACAGACAGTTTGAACTTTTTTATAAAAAAAATTACGAAAATACTTCTCTTTCTTTTAATCCAGGTCCCTTACACAGACTAGACAGAAAAACAACTGGTTTAATTGCATTTTCATTAAGTCTTAAGGGCGCAAAATGGTTCAGTAAAAACATAGCTGAGCACACGATTCAAAAAAAATATATTGGCGTAATACAAGGCAAACTTTCTCATGAAGAATGCTGGCAGGATTCCATTTCAAAAGAATTCGACGAAACAGCTGATTTTCAGACCGTTACAATAAATTCTTCTTACAACGGAAAAACAGCAAAAACTACAGTAATTCCGCTAGGTTTCGGAAAATTCAACAAAACAGAATACACACTGGCTCAATTCAATATTGAAACAGGCAGAACTCATCAAATCCGGGCACAATCCTCTTTTCACGGGTACCCCCTTCTTGGCGATACGGCTTACGGAGGATTAAAAATACAGGAAACAGAATATTTTCTTCATGCATTTGAAATGATTTTCCCTGAAAACAATGAATTAAATCTTCCGCCATCTCTGAAAGCGCCTGTTCCTAAACTTTTTTTCAACTTTTTAAAATCAACAATGCAAGATTACGAAAAATGCATTATACTTAAAGTATGAGCAACTATTTAGAAGAACTTTTTAATTCCTTTAAGCCTGTAACAGTTTTTGCACTAGTCGGAGAAAGCGGAACTGGAAAAAGTTTCCGTTCAAAACTGCTGGCCGAAAAATACGGGATTGACGCACTGATTGATGATGGTCTCTTGATTCAGAATGACAAAATACTTGCAGGTCATTCCGCAAAACGTGAAAAAACTTACATGGGTGCCGTAAGAGTTGCTCTCTTTGATGATAAAGAACACAGAGACCAGGTCGCAAAAGCATGGAAAAAAGCTCATATCAAAAAACTGCTTATTCTTGGAACTTCTGAAAAAATGGTAATGAAAATTGCAACAAGACTGCAGCTTCCACAACCACAGAAAATCATTCATATTGAAGAAATTGCAAGCCGGGAAGAAATTGAAAAAGCCATAAAATCACGTCAGATTGAAGGAAAGCATGTAATCCCTGTGCCTTCAATTGAAATTCAGAAAAATTATCCTCAGATTTTTTCTAATTCAATTAAGCTTTTTTTCAGAAACAAAGGACTTTTCAGAAAAGGAAAGACTGACGGACGAATGTTTGAAAAATCAATTGTTCAACCGGAATTTTCAAAGAAAGGCCGAATTGAAATTTCAGAAGCAGCTCTTACCCAGATGATAATGCACTGCGTAAACGAATGCGACAGCGCCGTAAAAGTAAAGAAAATGATTATAAAAACAAACAGCCGGGGTTACAAGGTAACAATCATGATTGATGTACCCTTTGGAACACAGCTGACTGGCAAAGTTCACAAAATGCAGAAATATATCATTGATAAAATCGAAGGTTATACTGGAATTCTTATAGAAGAAGTCAGCATAATTATTGATAAAATTACAAAAGTGGAACAACCTAAAGAAACAAAATAAAAGCAAACGGACAGCATTTTTTTTGATGCTGTCTGTTATTTTGACTGAGGCTTCTGCTTTTTTTTCTTAGTTTTTACAGGAACTCCAAGCTCGTTCAAAACTGTTTTAATGGCAAACTCAAGTTCTGTTCGCTGAGGATTCATCGGCAGTACAAAATTTCTACATTCCCGCCATGTTTTAGAATAAAGTTCAATATAAGGAGTATGATTTTCCAGTTCTTTTTTCCAGTCTGTCAAACTGCAGATAAAATCATAAATCATAAAAATAAGCTTTTGACCAAGACGGGCTTCCGGGTCAGATTTTATAAGCTGATCAAGTTTCTTCATATTTTCCATGTAAGAAACTTCATATTTTTTATTTTCGTACATAATCCCGGTTGCGGCTGGCTGCAGTGACATATACAGGTCAGTGTCCAAAGCTTCTGAAATTATTGAATAGGCATTACCGCTGTTTATAATTTTCAAAAGTTCTTCTGTTAATCTTGAAGGACTTACCTGCCCCAAAAGACTTGCACTTTTGCGGATTTTTCTGCGCATAAAAAACGACATTTTCGCATTTGTCTTTGCGGAATATTTTATAGCTCTAAGCATACGAACAGGATCTTCTACAAATATTCTGTCCATTGGAATAACAGGCTTTAACACGCCGTTCTTAATGTCTTTAAAACCGCCCACATAATCGATTACCTGTTCCTGCAGGGGATCATAATAAAGAGCATTCATTGAAAAATCACGGCGCAAAACATCCTCGTCTATTGTTCCAAAATTATTCCCAACAGAACCTTCTGCATTTGATCTGAATGTGCTTACTTCAAAAATTTTTTCGCCAAAAACTACGTGAACAATGCGAAATCTTTTTCCGATTATGCGGGAGTTGCGGAAGATTTTTTTGATTTTTGTAGGAGTTGCATCAGTTACAATATCAAAATCTTTTGGAGTATTTCCAACAATAAGATCTCTGACTGCTCCTCCAACAATATATGCAACAAAACCGAAACTGCGCAATCTGTCAATTATCTGAATTGCATCAATATCTATTCTAGATTTAGGAATGTTATGCTCTGACTTTGTATAAATCACGGCCTTTTTTACTGTTTTGCCGTTTTTATCTTTTCCGTACCGTATCAACACAATGTTAGGAGTTTATTACAGAGATGCATTTTTTTCAATAATGCACAAAATATATAACAGTTTTTTTTATTGTTTTTTTTTGCTATGATAGCAGAATGGAAATCACAACAGAAAAAATCGCTTTCGGTGGAAATTGTATCGGGAAAATTGCAGGTAAAAACGTATTTGTACCTTTTGCCGTTCCAGGCGAAAAACTGGAAATAGAAATTGTTGAATCAAAACGAGATTATGACGTTGCAAAGATATTAAAAATTCTTGAACCTTCTGAAAACCGCACAGAACCTTTGTGTCCTTACTACCAGAAATGTGGTGGCTGCAACATGATGCACATAAAACCAGAAGCTCAGCAGGAATACAGAAAATCAATGCTAAGAGAAAGTTTTGAACGTTGTGGCGTTCAGGTTCCGGAAATTCAGATTGTTTCTGGTGAAAATTATGACTACAGATGCCGTTTTCAGCTGAATAATGGGGGACTTTCAGAAAGAGCCAGCAACAGAACAATTCCTGTGGAAAAATGCGTTGTTGCAGAAAACTCTGTAAATGAATGGCTTAAAAACACTCCTCCGCATTTTAGACCAGAAGGAAGATGTCATCTTTTCAGCAGTTCCAAAGTAATTTCTGCAGGAGGAAATTCCTCTGTAAATTATGCTGTTTCAGCAGAAGAACAGAAGCAGCAGGATAATTACGCAAATCTTAAAAAGAAAAACAGAAATATTAAGCAGGTAAAAAAACGTTATTCTGGTACTCAGATTTCTGGTTCAGATATTATAACGGTTGAATTACTTGGAAAGAAAATCAGCTTTGACGTCCGTGGATTCTTTCAGTCAAATCTTACAGTCCTTGAAAAATCTATTCAGGAAATTTGCCGCGGACTGGTTGGAAAATCTGTACTTGATATGTATTCCGGCTGCGGAACATTCAGCATGTTCCTTGCAGATTATTTTGAGAAGCTTACACTTGTTGAACATAATAGGGATGCACTTGTTTTTGCAGAACAGAATCTTTCGGGCATAAAACATGAATCTTTTGGTCTGAGCGGCGCAAAATGGGCAGAATCTAACAAAGATTCGTACTTTGATGCTGTAGTTATTGATCCTCCTAGAAGCGGGATGGAACTGGAAGTGCGAAAATATTTATGCAGTTCAAAAATTCCGCAAATAAGGTCTGTATCCTGCGACCCTGCAACTCACGCAAGAGATATAGCAGAGCTTGTATCGGCAGGTTATAAACTGGAACGCCTTTATCTTCTTGATTTTTATCCTAACACAAGCCACATTGAAAGCCTTGCTGTTCTTACGAGGGAAATTGAATAGCCATAAAATGAAGCTGAATGTTTTTTTTAGTCTGATCATTTCTATATTCTGTGCAACCTTCTGTATTTCAGAAGAACTTTCCTCACAAACTGCTGACTGGACTGCAGTAATCAGTGGCAAAGCTGTATGTACACCCTGCCAGACATCTTATGGAATGGCAGTTCTTACAGACGGCAAGATGATTACAGCATGTTCCAATTCTGGAAAAATTTTATGGGAAAGGCCAGTTCCGGGGCATCCAGAGCCGCTTCTTACGGTATTTTCCAGCGATTTTCTTCTTACCGTAAGCGACAAAAAGAATCTTTCTCTTGTAAACCCAAGCGGGCTTACATTATGGACTGCAAAAATTCCATTTCAGACGGAAGAAAATCCTGTTACAGGCAGGGATTCAAGAATTCTTGTGAAAGGTAAAAAAAATATTGCCTGTTACGGAGTAAACGGAATATGCAAGTGGTGCATAGAAACACCTGACTTAAAAAATGGTCAGCTTTACGAAATGAACGATGGCTCCTTTCTTGTTTTTCTGGAAACTTCAAAATCTGAAAAATCAAAAGCAATACGCATAAATCCATTTGGAGAAATAATAGAAAACATAAATTTTTCGTATGAAATAATTTCAGCAAAATCCTGTGACTCAGGTCTTTTACTTTCAATGAAAACAGGAGAAATTGCTTTCTGTGCAGTATCAGGCGAAAACACAGTTACAAAATGGTGGATTCCATATAAAGACAAAGCTTTCAGCAATACAAAAACCGCCGAAAAGTCATTTTTTCTGGTTTTATCAGAAAACAGGGGCTGCGTTGCTGTTTCTGGAGAAAACTGTACAAGAATTGCAATATTCAGTTTATCTGACGGACATATTTCTGACTTTTTTGACATACAGATTCCATTCGAAAATCTTAAACTATTTTCTAAAACATCAAATCAGAATGAAATTGTTGCAGCATCAAATACAAAATGTCTTTTGTCAGATACAACAGGAAAAATAAAGCTGGAAAAAGATTTTCCAAAGACCGGTGATATTTTCTCAAAATGGAATGAAATATTTTTTTCTGACCAGGACAGTCTTTTATTATGCTCCACATCCTGGGCTATTGGCAGCTTTAAGCTTACGCAGAATTTGAAAAATAAAAGCGTTACAAAACATCAAAAAAAATCCTACGAAAATTATTACGAAATAGACAAAAATCATTTTTACGCCGCAGATTTCATGCAGAAGATTGATTCAACAATCACTGGAAACAACCGCAAAAAAGAACTTTTGCAGGGAAATTACGGATTCAGGGAAAAAAAATATATTTCTGCCCTGCTCACGTTTGAAAATGCATACCGCTCTTATCTTTTTCAGAGCAATTCCAGGCCGAAGTTTGCACAACAATCAATTTTTGAACGAGATTCTGAAAGCGTAGAAAATATTATTCTTCAGATGAATTCTTTTGGAACAAACCAGTTTATCAAAACCCTGGCCTTTTTTATCAGAAATGAAAAATCTGACGCAAATCTTTCAGCTGTTTTCCGTAGCATTGCAGAATGCGGCTTTGACCCAGAGGACCAGATATTTTCTGCTATAGATTACAGAATAAAAAAAATGCCAGCCGCAAAATCAGATGTAATTATTGCTATGTGCGATGCAATCTATGAAATATGTCGGTTCATGGGACGCCCTGCCTTTTATTCCCACGGACTAGAAATACTTACTTCCCTTTTTTATCCCCAATATGATAATTCTGTTCACGAATATGCCCGTAAAACACTTACAAAAATTGCAAGTCTTAAAATTTAGATATATAATTGGTGATAGATTTATTTTAAATATTCAGAAAACAAGAAAATAGTTTCTGTTTTAAAAAAAAAAGATTCAATGGAGTCAAAATGAAAACCAGAAAATTTCTAACATTATTAGCTGTTCTTGCATTAAGTTTTAATCTTTCTGCTCTAGAAGTAAGCAGACAGGAATTGCAGAGTGCGGCAAATTCAGAAACCATTGTATTCCTGAACTATTCAGGTCCTCATTCAAAAATTGATTCCCTTGCCAGTATTAAAGGAATTGGTACAAGCATGGGTACAGTAATATCCGAAGATATTTCAAAGAAAAATATCTTCGGAAATGAAAAATATACAGTAATTCATGCAGTCAATCCGGAAATCAAGGAAAAACTAGACGCAGATATTATTATCATTGGAAAATCAGCAACAGTTGATCACATCAACAACCTTCGGCATATTATCGCAGCATACTTAAGCAGTGCCTACGGATATTCTGAATCAGATGCAGAAACTCTTGCAGTATTCATTACAGTCTATAATGCCGTTTACTACAAAAATCTTGAAGCATTCCAGAATAAATACAAGAAAGACGTTCTTGATAACCTTTCCGCTGATAAATGTGGTCTTTCTGTAAATTATAAAGACTGGCCAGGAAATTCCCAGATTGTAATTCCACTTTTTGACATTACAGACGGTGGATTAAGCACTGTTGATACATCAGTAATCAGCGATTCTCAAGTAGTAAAGCACATGCAGGATGATGATGACAAAAACATTGAAAGCCGCAAAGATATGGTTGATTTAAAAGAACGAGAAGCTGAACAAGCCTCAGAAAAAGCTCAGGAATCCCAGAAAAATGCTGTTCAGGAACAGAAAAAACTGAACGAAGAAAAAGAAAAGACAGAAGAAGCTAAAAAAGAAGCTGATGAGGCACAGAAAGAAGCTGACAAAGCTGAAAAAGAAGCAGAAGCTGATCCAGAAAATCAGGAAAAACAGGAAGAAGCGGCAAAAAAACAGGAAGAAGCCGACGCAAAACAAGAAGCTTATGAAGAACAGATAAAATCAGAAGAAGAACAACAGGAAAAAACAGAAGAAGCTAAAGCTGAAGCTGCAGAACAGCAGTCATTTGCAGATAAAAAGAATTCGGAGGCTCAGGAAGAACGAAAATCAATTGCAAAAGACCAGCAGGAAGTGATTAAACAGGAAATTGCAAATGCTGCTGCCCCATCTGCATTTGCAATCCAGCTGGTTGACGAACAGACTTTGCTTTCTGGTCTTGTAAAAGTAAATACAAAAACTGGGGAAGTAATTAAATCAAGTCCGGTAAAATTCATCAGAAACAGAACAATGTTCCAGGCAGGAGACAATTTTATTGCCATTGCCGGCGAAAATTCCGGTAACGGTGCCGTAAAACTCGTTCAGCTTTCTCCAGATACAATGGAAATTATTAAAGAAAGTAATGAAACTGTTTCGGAAAATTCTGTTCTTGTACAGGATAACGGAGAATACTACTGTATCATTTCTGAAAATGGAAACAGTTACCTTGCAAAATACGACGGAGACTTAAATCTCAAATTAAAATCTCCTGTTTCTGCAAAACCTGCAACTCCAGTAACAATTTCAGGACAGAATGTAATCATTTCCGGCTCAGATAACAGAGTGTACGTATTGAACAAATCAGATCTTAAGCAGATTTCTCAATAAAAATGGTTAAAGATTACAAAGCAAAAGGAAACAACGTTTTTCTTGTTGATGCAGGTGATGCCATACAGGGAACAGCATACAGTTACTTTGATAAAGGAAAAAGCATTATTAAATTAATGAACAAAACAGGTTATAACCTTGCAACTCCTGGAAATCATGAATTTGGTTTTGGAATAAATAATTTAAAAAAAATTGAAAAATCATGTTGACTATTTTTTTCATAAAAGATAGTATTAAAACATCAACGGACGGTTAGCTCAGCTGGTACGAGCGTCTGGTTTACACCCAGAATGTCGGGAGTTCGATCCTCTCACCGTCCATAAGGCTTAGGTTTTTCCTAAGCCTTTTTTGTTTTTAACATTATTTTGTTTGCTATGCGAACTCCCGCCCCACTGGGTCGGCGATGCAAGCTCTGCTTGCATCGAGCCAATTGTAGGTAAATCCTAAAAATTGCTGTCGCAATTTTTTTTAACGGATTTCCTATTTTAGGCAAGTTCGATCCTCTCACCGTCCATAAGGCTTAGGTTTTTCCTAAGCCTTTTTTTTATCTTGACATAACTTTTTTATTATGAACGTTTTATAACAATTTTTTATTATATTCATCATTTTCTTTGTCTAAAAAAATATTTTATAAATAATAATGTTAACATTAAGAACAAAATGGTTTATAATGACATGATACCATTATAAGGTTCAAATTGTTTACCATTAAGAGATATGTTATCTTACATGGAAAGTTTGTGTTAAGGAGACACATATGTCAAATAAAATTACTATTATTGGTGCAGGTCAGGTTGGTTCTACTATTGCCTTCGCATTAACATTGAAACAGCTCGCTTCAGAGATTGTTTTGATTGATATCGCAAAGGAAAGAGCTATGGGTGAAGCTATGGATATCCGTCAGGGTACTCCATTTATTGGTCCAGTTTATATTCACGAAGGTGATTATGTAGATGCAAAGGATTCAGATATTGTAGTCCTTACATCTGGTGTTGCTCGTAAGCCAGGTCAGTCTCGTCTTGATCTTACTCAGACTAACGTAAATATTACAAAGTCTATCATTCCAGAAATCACTAAAGCAGCTCCTAACGCACTTTATGTAATTGTTGCAAATCCTGTAGATATTCTTACATATCAGTTTGTAAAAACTTCTGGAATTCCAGAAAACCGTATTTTCGGAACCGGAACAATGCTTGATACAGCTCGTTTCCGTGCTCGTATCGCAGAAACTTATAAAGTAGCTCAGGAAAATGTTCATGGTTATGTTTTCGGTGAACATGGAGATTCTTCGTTTGTTCCATGGTCACTGGCAAACATCGGTTCTATTCCAGTAGAAAAATATGCAGATTCTTTGAAAGGCGTTGCAGCTCCAACTTTCAACAAAGATGACGTTGAAGATTACATCCGCAAATCTGGTGGAATCATTATCGCTGCAAAAAAATGCACAAACTATGCTATTGGTGTTACAACTGCAACACTTTGTGAAGCATTGAACTACAAGACTAATTCTGTTCTTACAATTTCAACAATTATGAACGGTGAATACGGCATTTCTGATGTTTGTCTTTCAACACCAACAATCATTGGTGGTGACGGTATTCAGGGACACGCTGTTGCTCCAATCACAGATTCTGAACTTGAATCTCTCCGTCATTCTGCTGACTGTTTGAAAGACGTAATCAAACAGATTCAGTTCTAACTTATAAAAAAGAGAGAGAAACCTGTGAAAAAACGCAGGTTTCAATTCGTAATATTTAGGAGAACTTATACTTATGGAGAACTTTCGTATTGAGCATGACTCAATGGGTGAAGTAAAAGTTCCAGCTGACAAATATTGGGCAGCACAGACTGAACGCAGTCACGAAAACTTCTTGATTGGTGTTGGCATCGAAACTATGCCTCGCGAAATCACAAAAGCTTTCGGCTACCTTAAACGTGCAGCAGCAAGAGCTAACAACGCCCTTAAGCCAGAAAAGATGACTTCTGAAAAACTTCAGGCAATTGAAAAAGCTTGTGAAGAAGTTGTATCTGGTTCACTGAACGACCACTTCCCTCTCGTTGTATGGCAGACAGGATCTGGTACTCAGTCTAACATGAATGCTAATGAAGTTATCGCTAACCGCGGTAATGAAATTGCTGGTAAAAAAATTCTTCATCCTAATGATGACATCAACATGAGCCAGTCATCTAACGACACATTCCCTACAGCACTTCATATTTCTGCTGTATGTGTACTTGAAGACAAACTTATCCCAGCAATCGACACACTCGTAGAAACTTTCAAACGTCTTGAAAAAGAAAATGAAGGTATCGTAAAAAGTGGTCGTACACACCTTCAGGATGCTGTACCTATTTCTTTTACACAGGAAATTTCTGGATGGCGTACTTCCCTTGAACGTGATAAAGAAATGATCCTTTCTTCTCTTCCATACCTTAAACAGCTTGCTCTTGGTGGTACAGCTGTAGGAACTGGTCTTAACGCACCTAAAGGATTTGATGAAAAGGTTGCAGAAGAAGTTTCTAAGCTTACTGGAAAGAACTTTATCACTGCTCCTAATAAATATCACGCTCTTACTTCAAAAGACGAACTTGTATTTGCTCACGGTGCTGTAAAAGCTCTTGCTGCAGATATGATGAAGATTGCAAACGACGTTCGCTGGCTTGCTTCTGGTCCACGTGATGGTCTTGGAGAAATCTTTATTCCTGAAAATGAACCAGGTTCTTCAATCATGCCGGGAAAAGTAAACCCAACTCAGTGTGAAGCTGTAACTATGGTTGCAGTTCAGGTAATGGGTAACGATGCCGCAGTTGGATTTGCAGCTTCTCAGGGTAACTTTGAATTGAACGTTTTCATGCCTGTAATCGCATACAACTTCATCCAGTCTTGCCGCCTTATGGCAGAAGCTATGATGAGCTTTAATAATAACTGTGCTGTTGGAATTAAAGCTAACAAAGAAAAGATGCACCATAACCTTTACAACTCTTTGATGCTTGTAACTGCATTGAACCCTTACATCGGTTATGAAAACGCAGCTAAGGTTGCTCACAAGGCTCACGATGAAAATCTTTCACTTAAAGACGCTTGTGTAGGACTTGGCTTTTTGACTGCAGAAAAGTTCGATGAAGTATTTAAACCTGAAGAAATGGCTGGGGTAAAAAAATGAGCGATAAAAAAATCTATTCATACTTCCCTGGATGTACATTAAAGAACAAGGCTAAAGAACTTGATGCATTTGCCCGCGCATCTGCACAAGCTCTTGGTTTTGAACTTCAGGAAATCCAGGACTGGCAGTGTTGTGGTGGTGTTTACCCAATGTCATCAAAAGAAGTTGCTGCAAAGCTTCCTTCTGTTCGTTCATTGGCTGATGCCCGTGATAAAGGTCAGGATCTCGCTACATTGTGTGCTGCCTGCTACAACGTTTTGAAGCAGACTAACAATGCAATGATTAATGACGAAAACACAAATCTTAAGGCTAACAATTATCTTAAAGCTGATGACATTCAGTACAATGGTGAAACAAAGGTTCTTCACTTCCTTGAAATTCTCCGTGACGAAATCGGCTGGGACAATGTAAAGAAAGCTGTTAAGAATCCTCTTACAGGAAAGAAAATTGGTGCATACTACGGATGTCTTCTCCTTCGTCCTAGTGATGTACTTAAATTTGATGATCCTGAAAATCCACAGATTATTGAAGATTTCATCAAGGCAATTGGTGCAACTCCTGTTATCTATGCTCAGCGCAACGAATGCTGCGGTGCCTACACTATGTTTGAAGATAAATCAATTCCAGAAACTCGTGCTCAGGCAATTTTGAACAACGCAGAAGATTTTGGTGCTGAACTTCTTGTTACAAGCTGCCCTCTCTGCCGCTATAACCTTATTAAGAATAAAAAAGACAGCAAACTTGATGTAATTTACTTCACAGAACTTCTTGCAGAAGCGCTTGGAGTAAAGGAAGCTGCTCTTGAATCCCTTAAAAAGGAGGCTGTAAATGCTTAATTCAGAAATTGAACAGCTTAAGAGCATGATTCTTGAAACAAGTGGTGTGAACACAAAAAAGTGTATGGTTTGCGGTAAGTGCTCTGGCACATGTCCAAACTTTGACGCAATGGAATATCATCCACATCAGTTTGTTCAGATGGTAGAAAAAGGAGAAATTGAACCTCTCCTTAAAACAAAATCTATCTATGCTTGTCTTTCATGCTTTGCCTGTCTTGAACGTTGTCCTCGTCAAGTTGAACCTGCAAAAGTTATTGATGCAGTACGTCAGCTTGTTGAAGGTCAGCGTGGTCCACATCACCTGGATCCAAGTCAGGTACCAGCTCACCTTGATGACGATATGCCTCAGCAGGCTCTTATGTCGGCATTCAGAAAGTACAAGAAATAAGGAAGTGACAGATGGAAAAAATTGGTGTTTTTGTATGTCACTGTGGTACTAACATTGCCGGTACAGTTGACGTAGCTAAAGTAGCAGAAGAACTTGGAAAGGTAGACGGAGTTGCATTCTCAACAAACTACACTTACATGTGTTCTTCAGCAGGTCAGCAGATGATTGAAGACAAGATTAAGGAACTTGGCCTTACAGGTGTTGTTCTCTGTTCTTGTTCTCCTCGTATGCATGAAAAAACATTCCGCAATTGTGCAGAACGTGCGGGTGTTAACCCATATAAAGTTGAAATCGCCAACATCCGTGAACAGTGTTCATGGGTTATGAAAGACATGGCTGATGCAACTGAAAAAGCTATTGCTCTTGGTAAAGCTGCAATTGCTAAAACAATTCTCGATACACCTTTGACACCTGGTGAAACACCTATGACAAAGCGTGCCCTGGTAATTGGTGGCGGTATCGCTGGAATCACAGCTGCTCTTGATATTGCAGATGCAGGTTTCCCTGTAGATATCGTTGAAAAGAACGTTACAGTCGGCGGTAAGATGGCAATGCTTGATAAGACATTCCCTACTCTTGACTGTGCTTCTTGTATCGTTACTCCAAAAATGACAGAAGTCAGCCAGAATCCTAACATCCGCATTCTTTCTTACTCAGAAGTTGTAGGCGTTAAAGGTTACATCGGTAACTTCTCTATCGATATCAAACGTCACCCACGTTATGTAGATGAAACAAAGTGTACAGGTTGTGGTGCTTGTATCGAAGCTTGTCCGAACAAGAAGGTTCCAAATCCTTTCAACCTTAACCTGAACAACAAGAAAGCAATTGATATTCCATTTGCTCAGGCTGTTCCAAAGGTTGCAAACATCGACGCTACTCAGTGTCTTCACATGAAGGCTATGAAGAACGGCAAAGACAATGTTTGTGGATTCTGTGAAAAAGCTTGTGCTGCAGGCGCAATCAACTTCCACCAGGAAGAAACAGTTATGACTGAAAAGTACGGTGCAATCATCGTAGCAACAGGTTATAACCCAATCGACCTTAAGAAGTTTGATGAATATGCATATTCTCAGAGCCCAGATGTTGTTTCTTCTCTTGAATTTGAAAGACTTTGTAACGCATCTGGTCCTACAAACGGTCATCTTCTCCGCCCTTCAGACGGTAAAGAACCAAAAGAAATCGTATTTGTTCAGTGTGTTGGTTCACGCTGTTCTGCTGATTCTTCTAAGGGACACGAATACTGTTCTAAGATTTGTTGTATGTATACAGCAAAACATGCAATCCTTACTCGCGATCATTATCCAGATACACACATAACTGTTTTCTATATTGATGTTCGTACTCCAGGTAAAAACTTTGATGAATTCTACCGCCGCGCTGTTGAACAGTATGGTGTTGATTATATCAAGGGACAGGTTGGTAAGGTTACTCCTCTTCCAGACGGAAAACTTGATGTTCAGGGTTCAGATTTGATTTTGAACCGTCAGGTACACATTAAGGCTGATATGGTAGTTCTTGCAGCATCTATCGAAGCTGATAAGTCTGCCCGTCCATTGGCTACAATGCTTACTACTTCTATGGACACAAATGACTTCTTCCTTGAAGCTCATGCTAAACTTCGTCCTGTTGAATCTCCAACTGCCGGTATCTTCCTTGCAGGATGCTGTCAGGGACCAAAAGATATTCCTGAAACTGTTGCTCAGTCTTCAGGTGCAGCTGCAAAAGCTATCTGTCTTTTGATTAAAGACAAGCTTCAGAACAACCCGTGTACTGCTAATCCAGACGAAAACGCATGTAACGGTTGTGGACAGTGTGCAAACGTTTGTCCTTACGGTGCTATTTCTTATGTTGATAAGGATTTCCGTGGTCCAAACAGAACAACAATTACTCGTCACGTATCACAGGTTAACTCTGCTATGTGTCAGGGTTGTGGTGCTTGTACAGTTGCCTGTCCTTCTGGAGCAATGGATCTTAAGGGATTCAGCAACAAACAAATCTTGGCGGAGGTAGATTCTGTATTATAAATCCTTCGGATTTATAAACTCGAGTTTTCTTCGAAAACTCGATACATAAACAGATAAATTGATTATGGCTGAAAATAAAGACTGGGAACCAAGAATTGTTGCTTTCTGCTGTAACTGGTGTTCTTACGCTGGTGCAGACTTGGCTGGTAACAACCGTCTTGAATACCCAAAAAACGTAAAAATCATCCGCATCCCATGTTCATGCCGCTTGAACCCAATGTTTATTTTGCGTGCATTCCAGCGTGGTGCTGACGGTGTTATTTTGTGTGGATGTCACCCAGGTGACTGTCACTACTCTACAGGTAACTATTTTGCACGTCGTCGTATGACATTGCTCTTCAGTCAGCTTGACTTTTTGGGCATTGAAAAGGGACGTACACGCGTAGAATGGTGTTCTGCTGCTGAAGGTGTTAAGTTTGCAGGAATCATGAATGATTTCGTAAGCCAGATTAAAGCCCTTGGCGAATGTAAAAAACTGGAGGATGTACGATGCAAGATGTAGCTAAACAGATGCTTGACCGCGCTAAGGCTTTGCTTGCAGAAGGCAAAGTTCAGTACGTTGTAGGCTGGAAAAAAGGTCTTTTTGAAGACGATATTACTCCTGCAGTTTTTACTTCTACAGAAGAACTTGATAAAGATTTTATTTTTGATAAGAACTGTAAGGCTAACCTTTCAAAGTATCTTGTAAAAATCACAAGAAACATTGAAGTAAAGAAAAGCACTACAAGAATGAACAATACTATGGCTAAGCAGCGTGATCCTAATGCTCAGGATGCTCCAATTCCTAGCGAAGTAGCTGCTGTATTCTTGAAGCCAGCTGATACATATTCATTTACACAGCTCTTGAAAGAAAACAGAATCACTCGTGGCGATGTTTATGCAATCGGTGTTCCATGTCAGGATGCTATTGATGGCGGTGACGTTTGTGATTCTTGTGCCGGAAAAAAGCCTGTATCTTGTGATGAATATATCGGAGTGGACGCAAACGCTGATGTAAAAGATGCAGACCGTCTTTCTGTTCTTGCAAAATTTGATGCAATGACAGCTGATGAACGCAACGCATTCTGGAAAAATGAATTCAGCCGCTGTATCCGCTGTAATGCCTGCCGTAATGTTTGTCCTGCATGTACTTGTGAAAAGTGTGTATTCGACAATAACAACCTGTACACAACTCAGAAAGTTGCAGAAACAAGTTTTGAAGAATCACTCTTCCATATCATCCGTGCATGGCACGTTGCCGGCCGCTGTACAGACTGTGGCGAATGTTCACGTGTTTGTCCTCAGGGAATTCCATTGTATCTTTTGAACCGTAAATACATCAAAGACATCAATGAAATCTACGGTGACTATCAGGCTGGAAGCGACATGGAAACTAAGCCTGCAATGCTTACTTTCAAAACTGATGACCCAGAAACAACTATCGTTTTTGACCGCTCTAAAGATGGAGGTAACGAATAATGCTTAGTATTTCTGCTGATAAAATTGATTCATTGTTCGCCCTTATTGGTGAAAAGCAGCCATTGTACCTTCCTGTTGATAATACAGCTGGAAAAGCTGATTTTAAGAAATGGGAAAATGGCGTAAAACTTTCTTCTAATCTTAAGACTGTACGTTCTGCAAAGGATTTTTTCTTTCCAAAAACAGAACACATGGTTTCTTATGAAATGAATGGAAAAGAAATTACTGTTACAGATCCACGCAAAGACGTTGAAGATTTTGTAATCTTTGGTGTTCGCGCATGTGATGCTGTTGGTTTTGCTTGTATTGATGATGTTTATCTCAATATGACACCTGTTGACTCTTACTACAAAAATCGCCGTGATCACGGTACTGTTATCGTTCTTGCTTGTAACGATCCAGAAAAAACTTGTTTCTGTTCTACATACGGAATTGACGCAAGTCTTTCTTCTTCAAAGAACGGTTCTGCAGGAGACGTAAGCTGCTGGCTCAAAGATGGTACTTACTATTTTGCTGCAAACACAGACAAAGGTAAGGCTTTCCTTGACAAGGCTAAGTCAGTTCTTGCAGACGGTGACGACAAAGCTGTTGAAGCTTGCAAAAAAGATATTTCTGCAAAGGTTGAAGCTCTTCCATTTGCACACCTTGACCTTTCAAAGGTTGGCGATGTAAAGCCTGAACAGATGATGAAGATTTTCAATTCAAAAGTTTGGGATAAGGCTGCGGAACCATGTGTAGGTTGTGGTACTTGTACTTACGTTTGTCCTACATGTATGTGTTTTGACGTTCGTGACTTCAATACTGGTAAGGGAATCCGTCAGATTCGCTGCTGGGACTCTTGTATGTACAACGACTTTACACAGATGGCTGCGGAAAACCCACGTCACACTCAGAAAGAAAGAAGCCGTCAGCGCTTTATGCACAAGCTTGTTTACTATCCAATGGCTCACAAAGGTTTGTTTTCCTGTGTTGGATGCGGCCGCTGTCTTGAAAGCTGTCCTGTGAACATGAATGCAGTTAAGGTTCTTAAAGCAATTTCTGAATCTGAAGATATCTAAGGAATAGGAGAAAACGATGGAAAACAACGAAAGCTTTATTCCTTATGTAGGAAAAATTATTGATATTAAACAGGAAACTCCTGATGTTAAGACTTTCAGCGTAGTTGGTCTTGATGGAAAGAAGTTGTTCAACCACATTCCTGGTCAGTGTGCAATGCTCATCGTACCAGGCGTTGGTGAATCAATGATTTCTATTACTTCTTCACCTACTCTTGAAACTCACATGGAATTTTCAATTAAAAAATGTGGTGTTGTAACTCAGTGGTTGCACAACGCAGAAGTTGGCCAGCAGATCTGTCTTCGCGGACCTGTTGGAAACGGATTCCCTGTAGAAGGTGCCCTTAAAGGTAAAGATATTCTTGTAATTGCCGGAGGTATTGGTATTGCTCCAGTTCACTCTGTAGTAAATTACATGATGGATCACCGTGAAAATTACGGTAAAATCCAGGTTATCTATGGTGCCCGCTCTAAGGCTGACCTTGTTCGTCTTGATGAAATGCAGAATTCATGGATGAAACAGCCAAACTGTTCAATCGACATTACAATCGACCGTGCAGAAGAAGGCTGGAATGGTCATGTAGGATTCGTTCCTCCATTCATTACTGAACTTAAACCAGATGCTGGTATGACAGTAATCATGTGTGGACCTCCAATCCTTATTCATATGTCTTTGAAAATCTTGAAGGACCTTGGCTTTAAGGATGAACAGATTTTCACAACTATGGAAATGCGCATGAAGTGTGGTATTGGAAAATGTGGCCGCTGTAACATCGGTGACAAATTCGTCTGCAAAGACGGTCCAGTATTCAGCTTTAACCAGCTTGGAGAACTTCCTCCAGAATATTAATCTAATTGACTTCTGGAAGCCGCTGCCCGGGATTTTAAGGGTGGAACCCTTAGGAGAGGGGGTAGCGGAAAACCGGAGGTTTGAAGCGAGGGGCAGACGCCCCTTTTGTAGGAGAATAAAATGGCAGATAAAGAAATGGCTACAATATATCTGTTTGGTAAAAAATACGATGTACCAGCAGAACTTACAATCATGAATGCTATGGAATATGCTGGTTACCAGCTTAAGCGTGGTTGTGGTTGTCGTAACGGCTTCTGTGGAGCTTGTGCTACAATCTATCGTATTAAGGGTGAAAACCAGCTTAAGACTTGTCTTGCATGTTCACAGAAAGTACAGGAAGGAATGTACATCGCAACACTTCCATTCTTCCCTCTTGTAAAACAGACTTACGACATTAACAAGATTAAACCTGAACAGGCTGTTATGATGCAGCTTTACCCGGAAATCTACTCTTGTATCGGATGTAATGCTTGTACACGCGCTTGTCCTCAGTCTTTGAAGACAATGCAGTACATTGCTTACGCTCAGAGAGGTGATTTCAAGGCATGTGCTGATACTTCATTCGACTGTATTATGTGTGGATGTTGTTCATCACGCTGTCCTGCCGGAATCAGCCATCCACAGGTTGCAGAACTTGCCCGCCGTTTGAACGGAAAATACATTCAGCCACAGACACAGCACCTTATTGACCGTGTTGCTGAAATTGATGAAGGTAAATGTGAAGAAGCTATCCAGAAGATGATTAAACTTTCTTCAGGTGATAAAGCTGAAATCAAAAATCTCTATAATACTCGTAATATTGAAAAGTAATCAAAATTGCATCCCTGTAATTTTTGATTAGGGAGTTTCTGACGAAACTCGCAGAAATTTTTGTAAAACTACTGACGCGCCGTCCATGGTGCTAGGGGAATATATGTACGGAAATGAATTAGACGAAGCTGCAAAAATTGTAGCTGCAAAACGTGAAGAAAACCTTAAATTTGAACATGTTCGCCTTACAGCTGATGAAAAAGATGATCTTCTTTTGAAGTTCCATCCAGACCGCATTAAGGAACAGTTCGCTGAATTGAAGATTGGTCCAAACAAAGGACAGAAAGCTCCTGTGGAACTGGTTGAAATGCTTCAGGCTAAACCTAGATATGAACCAGAACAGATTGACCTTGCTCACATTGACTATGAAACTGACGTTTTGGTAATTGGTGCCGGTGGTGCTGGTTGTTCTGCTGCTATTATGGCAAGCGAAGCTGGTGCAAAGGTTCTTATTGCAACAAAACTTCGTCCAGGTGACGCTAACACAATGATGGCTGAAGGTGGTATCCAGGCTGCTGATAAGCCAAATGACTCACCTGCTCAGCACTATCTTGACTGTTATGGTGGCGGACACTTTGACGGTAAGCCAGAACTTGTTTACACATTGGTAAATAAAGCTCCATCTGTAATCAAATGGTTGAATGACCTTGGCGTTGAATTCGACAAGATGGAAGATGGTACAATGGTTACAACACATGGTGGCGGAACAAGCCGTAAGCGTATGCACGCTTGTAAAGACTACTCTGGTGCTGAAATCATGCGTACTCTTCGTGATGAAGTTCTTAACCGCCCAGACCAGATTACAGTTGTTGACTTTACAGCTGCTGTTGAAATCATTAAAAATGACAAGGGTGAAGCTTGTGGTGCCGTTCTTATGAACGTAGAAACAGGTGAACTCCGTATTGCTAAGGCAAAGGTTGTAATCATCGCTACTGGCGGGGCTGGACGTATGCACTATCAGGGATTTCCAACATCTAACCACTATGGTGCTACAGCCGACGGTCTTGTTATGGCTTACCGTGCTGGTGCTAAATTGTTATATCAGGATTCTTTGCAGTATCACCCAACTGGTGCTGCTTACCCAAGCCAGATTCTTGGTAAACTTGTAACAGAAAAAGTTCGTTCTTTGGGTGCTAAGCTCATCAATAAAAACGGTGAAGTATACATTCACCCACTTGAAACACGTGACGTAAACGCTTCTGGTATTATCCGTGAGGTTCGTGAAGGTCGTGGTGTTGAAAATGGTGTTCAGACAGCTGTATGGCTTGACACTCCAATGATCGAAATGATTCACGGAGAAGGAACAATCCTTAAATCAATCCCTGCTATGTACAACATGTTCATTAAATACGGTATTGATATCCGTAAGGAACCAATCCTTGTTTACCCAACACTCCACTATCAGAATGGTGGTGTTGAAATTAACGCTACATGTCACTCAGATGTTGCTAACCTTCTTGTTGCAGGTGAAGCTTCTGGTGGTGTACACGGTACAAACCGTCTTATGGGTAACTCACTTCTGGACGTTGTTGTATTCGGTCGTGAAGCTGGTATCGAAGCTGGTAAGATGTTCAAAAACATCAGCCTTACAGATACAAACAAGCTTACACTTAAGCATGTAAAGGATTTCGAAGCTGAACGTGATAAGGCTGGAATCAAGGGTGATGTTGTTTCACCAAAGGTTCTTCCAACATATTACCACGGAAATCCTGAATTTGAAGGAAAAGCAATTCCTGGTGCTTCTAAATAATAAGTCTTAGTTGACATTAAAAACGGACTACATTTCATTTTTGTAGTCCGTTTTTTTTTGCGAAAAAATATATTCTTTTCAATTATTTTCAACTTATTGCTTAAAAATGCGCAGAATAATATAATTTACTAAACTTTAATTACTTTAAAAGAGGTCGATTATGACTGCATATTTAGCAGGTGTATGTTCATCAGCCCTGTCATTTATCTTTATCGTATTTGCCATTGGCACAATCGGTTACCTTGTTGGTGCTATCAAGGTAAAGGGAATTGAATTGGGAACAGCAGGCGTTCTGCTGGTAGCTCTTCTCTATGGTGTGTTCACACACTTCGTTCCTAGTTTTAACATTGGAGAAAAGGTAATCACACTTTTTGATGGTAAAATCAAAGGAAACTTCGGTATTGTTTCTAATATTGGTACTGCCCTTTTTGTTACTGCAGTCGGTTTGATTGCGGGACCTAAGTTTTTCCGTTCATTCAACAAAAGCACTCTTGCTTATATTGTGATTGGATTTGTTGTAATCGCTCTTGGTGGTCTTACAGCAGTTATCTTCACTATTCTGGATAAAAATATGTCATCGTCAATGGCTGTTGGACTTCTTACAGGTGGACTTACTTCTACTCCAGGTTTTTCTGCTGGTAAAGAAGTTGCCGTTGCTCTTGATGAAGCCGCTAAACTTGCAGGAAACATTTCTACTCTCGAAGCTGATGTAACTGCTGGTTATGGAATTGCGTACACATTCGGTGTACTTGGTGTTGTTCTTTTTGTTCAGCTTGTTCCAAAGATTCTCAAAGTAAACATGCAGGAAGAACTTGCTAATTTCCAGGCTGCAAACCAGATTCAGATTCCAGAACCTAAAGGAAAGCTTATTCAGGTAGATCCTTTCGGATTTTTTGCATTCTTCCTTGCTGTTGCTCTTGGATGCTTGATTGGTGCAATCAAAATTCCTGTAATCAACTTCTCTCTTGGTAACTCTGGTGGATGTCTGATTGGTGGTCTTATTGTTGGTCACTTTGCACATCTCGGAAACTTTGACTGTCGTCTCAAGAAAGAAACTTTGAACTTTATGCGCTAACTTGGACTTGTGTTGTTCCTTATCGGTGCTGGTGTTCCTGGTGGCGTAAACTTTATTGAAAAGTTCCGCTGGACATACTTCATCTACGGCGCAATCATGACAACTGTTCCAATGATTGTTGGCTATGTTATTGCCCGCTATGTATTCAAGCTCAGTATTTTGAACAATCTTGGTTCTATTACTGGTGGTATGACTTCTACTCCAGCACTTGGTACATTAATTGCTACTGCTGGTACTGACGAAGTTTCTGCCGCTTACGCTGCAACTTATCCATTTGCCCTTGTATCAATCGTACTTGTAGCAAAAATTGTTATTATGATTCTTTAGATACTGGTTTAATAAAAGTATGCAGATGATGTTTATAATCGCATTTGCATGCTTTTTTTTATTTGTGAATCATATTAAAATGTCATAGAATTTAATCAGCAGATTTTAAACAATTGTAAGCCATTTCAGCAGCTTTCTGTTCAGCCTCTTTTTTTGACTTTCCAGAGGCTGGTCCATATGTAACTTTTCCCAGCTTTACAGCAACATTAAAAACCTGATTATGATCTGGACCTGTTTTGGATATTAATTCGTATACAGGACATGATTTTTCTTTCTTCTGATATAATTCCTGAAGCAAAGATTTAAAATTCTTTCCTCCGGTTTCCTGAACTTTGCGTATTTCTGGAACAATAAAATCAAGAATAAATTTTTCACAAGGCGAAAAACCTGCATCAAGATAATAAGCACCAATCACAGCTTCCATACAATCAGCAAGAATTGCAGGTTTTGTACGGCCTCCGCTCATTTCTTCGCCTCTTCCCATTACAAGCATCTTATCAATGCCAAAACTAAGAGCAACTGGCGCAAGAGATTTTTCTGAAACGACGACAGATTTTATTTTTGCAAGATCGCCTTCAGCATGGTTTGAACTCATATCCTTGTACAAAAAATCTGCTGTGGCAAGCCCTAGCACAGAATCCCCAAGAAATTCAAGACGTTCGTTATTATTGTACTTTCCGCCATTCATTTCATTTGAATAGGAACAGTGATGAAATGCTAAATCAAGAAGCTCAAGATTTTTAATTTTTAAATCAAGTTTTCTGCAAAAATCCTGCAACTGCTTTTTACGTTCTGCTGAAATTTTTTCCATTTTTATTGCACACCAAACTGTTTAAAATAAAAAAAACACAAGCTTGGACACTTGTGTTTTTTTATTAATCTGACCTTAATTACTGAGCAGATTTGATGAAATCATAAGCATCACGAACTGTTTCAAATTCATTTGCTTTTTCATCAGGAATGCTTACACCAAGTTCTTCTTCAATAGCGTAAACAAGTTCGTATGTGTCAAGGCTGTCTGCGCCAAGATCACCACGGAAAGATGAGTCAAGAGTTACTTTTGATTCATCAATGTCCAATTTTTCAGCAATAAGTTTCTGGATTTTTTCGAATAATTCGTCCATTTTTTTCTCCCTATAAATATTAGCCGTTTGTTTCAGGTGTTAAAACCTGACGTCCACGATAAAAACCGCATTTAGGACAAACTCTATGAGCCTGAATAAGGTTACCACAGTTATTACATTCAACAAGCTGAGGTGCTTCCAATTTCATATTGATTGTCTGACGTCTTTTAGTAACGGCTTTAGATGTTTTGGATCTAGGTACTGCCATTTATAAAACCTCACTATAAATTAGTTACTATCTGATTTACTGTGGTTTATAATACAACAGTTCCAATCAGGTTGTCAAGTTAGTATAACCTATTAATAACTTTTGTCAATAAATTATTAACTAAAACACAGTTACATTATAAATCCAACAGATAAATTACGCAAGTTTTTCCAGTTTTTCCCTTATGTATTCACTTTTTTCTTTCAATCCGATTTTGCCAATACTCAGGAAAAGCATATTAGGTTTTGAAGGATCAAGTTTTACCGTTCCTGCAGCTTCGGAAATAAGCCTAAGAACTTTATCAACAGAAATATCAGAAACCTTTGCAAACTCAACAGAAACAGTTCCCTGACGTTCCTTGATTGAAGCAACATTAAGTTTTTTACACAGAATACGGATTTCTGCAAGAGCCAGAAGACTTGAAACTTCATCAGGCACAGGTCCAAAGCGATCCATAATTTCAAGTACAACGCCATCCAGCTCTTCCCGTACCTGAACTGCAGCAATCTTTTTGTAGATTTCCATTTTTGTCTGAGGATTCTGAATATATGTATCTGGAATAAATCCAGTATATTCCAGTTCCATAAGAGTTTCTGTCGTGGACTTGTAATCTTCCTGGGAAATAAGATGATTTACTGCATCATTTAAAAGCCGCACATACATATCAAATCCAACTGCATAAACGCTTCCGCTCTGGTCACGGCCAAGCAGATTTCCGGCTCCTCTGATTTCCATGTCTTTCATTGCAATTTTAAAGCCGCTTCCAAGTTCAGTAAAATCACTGATTACCTGAAGACGTTTCATTGCAATTTCACTCAAAGATTTGTTTCCAGGATACAGCATATAGGCATAGGCTTTTCTGTCGCTTCGGCCAACCCGACCACGCAGCTGATACAGCTGGGAAATTCCATACATATCAGCCCTGTCAATGATAATTGTATTAACGTTCGGAATATCAATTCCGTTTTCAATAATTGTGGTTGCCACAAGAACCTGAAAACCGCCCATTTTGAATCTTCGGAAAATGTCATCCAGCTGGTCGCTTGTCATCTGTCCATGAGCAACATCAATCATAACTTCTGGCAAAAGACGTTCCAGCTTTAACCGGGTTTCATTCAGTGATTCAACACGATTATGAAGGAAAAATACCTGCCCACCACGCTCAATCTCTTTTCGTATTGCGGCTGCGATTTTCTCTTCGCTGTAAGCATCAATCACAGTTTCAATAGGTTTTCTTATCTGCGGAGGCGTAGTCAAAAGGCTCATATCGCGGATTTTCAAAAGACTCATGTGAAGAGTTCTCGGTATTGGAGTTGCAGACATGGCAAGACAGTCAATGTTATTCTTCATTTCCTTAAGCTTTTCTTTGTCCTTTACACCAAAACGCTGCTCTTCATCAATAATCATAAGACCAAGATTCTTGAACTCAACGTCCTTCTGAATGATTCTGTGGGTTCCTACAAGAATATCAACCTGCCCTTCCTTTAATTTTGCAAGAATTTTTTTCTGTTCTGCAGGAGTAACAAATCTGGACATATGAGCGATTTTTACAGGAAAATTCTGAAATCGTTCCATACAGGATTCGTAGTGCTGCTCTGCGAGAATTGTTGTTGGCGCAAGGAACGCAACCTGACGTCCTCCCATAACAGCCTTGAAGGCAGCCCGCATGGCAATTTCAGTTTTACCGTAACCAACATCACCGCAAAGAAGACGATCCATCGGCACAGGCTTTTCCATGTCCTTTTTTATTTCAGAAGTAACAGTAATCTGATCTGGAGTATCTTCGTAAGGAAAAGCCGCTTCAAAAGCAGTCTGCCATTCCGTATCTTTTGGGAAAGGATAACCGCGGGCAGCTTTTCGTCTTGAATAGAGGGCAATCAGTTTTTCTGCCAGGTCTTCTACAGCTTTGCGGACTTTATTTTTACGGTTTTCCCAGGATTTACTTCCAATTCGGTCCAAAGCCGGCTTTTCACCTTCGTTCCCGATGTAACGCTGAACAAGATTTACCTGCTCAATCGGAACAAACACAAACTCTTCATCTGCATATTCCAGCTTTATGTAGTCACGCTCATTGCCAAGAGATTTTACTCGTTCAATTCCTTTGAAAAGTCCGATTCCATAATTTACGTGAACAACATAATCACCAGGATTAAGCTCTACAAACGTATCAATTACACGGCTTTTTGCTTTCTGAAGAGATTTTGGAACATATTTTCTGCGGCCAAAAATTTCATTTTCCTGAATAACTTTCAGTTTTATATCCGGAATCGAAAAGCCTTCCGAAACGGCATTGCCTTCAATTTTTAATGGAGTCTGAAGATTTTTATCAGTAAAATCCTTTAGAATTTCAGCAATGCGCAGACTCTGATTTTCATTATCTGCAAAAATGTAAACGTTCCACTTTTCTTTCTGAAGACCTTCCAGCTGTTCTTTAAGAAAATTTATGTTTCCAAAATAACTTTGAGCAGGTTCACATGGAAATTTTATAACATACTCATCAGATTCATCTTCATCTTTTGAAATAGATTTTAACCTGAGAAGCCTGTGAATTTTAGATTCGCTTTCCTCAAAAGAAAAAGAAATCTTTTCTGGAGGAAGAACAGGCATCAGAAGACGTTCTTTTCTATACATACCAGAAAATTCACGATTGAAATTTTCCTGAGCATTTACCTGTCTGTCATAATCAAAAATAAAAACTGTAGAATTTTTATCAAGATAATCAAAAACAGAATATTCTTTGTCCCACAATGCGGGATAGAACAGTTCCTCGCCTTCCGCAGCACCGCTTGTTTTTAGTGAATCAAGTATTCTTTGCCGCTGATTTTTTGCCTCTTCCGTAAACGGAAGTTTTGGTCCGCCTTCTGAATCAAGTTCATTTTCATCAGGATCCTGCAAAAGATTTTCCAGCTTTGAAATAAGCTCTTCATTCCAGACAACTTCCTTCATGGGATAAATAAGAACTGACTCAAGCTTTTCAAGAGTTGACTGATTTTCTGGTGAAAAAGATTTTATTGTTTCAATTTCGTCAAAATCAAAAACTATGCGGGTTGCCATTTCTTCTTCTGGAAGAAAAATATCAAGAACTTCACCTCTAAGACTAAATTCCCCAGGCATACTTACACGAGGTACTCTGATATAGCCGATTTTTACAAGTTTTTCGGCAATTTTTGCAGTGTCAATCTGCTGTCCTGCCTGCAATGAAAACGATAGAGAGCGGATATATTCAGCAGGAGGAACAGGAGTCTGCATTACTCGCTGAGTTATAATGAAAATTCTTGGCTTCATATCAACAGCTTTTGCCGCATCATTATTTTTTGAAGCTAGTTTTGCAAAGGCACCAGCCCGCTGTCCAAAAATTCTTGACCCCACAGCTGAGCTTCTATAAACAAGAGTTCCCCAGTTAGGAATCACAGTTACATCAACATCACCAAAAACAGTTAGTAAATCTCCTTTTAAGACACCAGCTTCCCTTTCCCCAGGAACTACAATAACAATATCTGAAGCCCCAGAAGTAAATTCCCCGGCTGCCCCAGGAACAGCTTTTGACGAATAGCCGGATAGACTGTATTTAAGGTTCTGCAGCCATTTTGCCTTGTTTTTTTCAAAAAACTCTAAGATAAAAAAGCTTGAAAGACAGCCCTGACATCCAAAAATATCAAAAGGTTTTTCAAATTCTGAATCAACTATTTTTTTTACAGAAGAACTGAAAATATCCCAGTCATGTAATTGTTTTTGTATTAAATTTGATAATAATGTATTCATAAAATATGCCGATAAATAAATGAAAGTGTTTTCAATATAAATCACTTCAGGAGAAATACATTGAAACGAAGTACAATATACATTATATCCCTTTTATTGATTTTTGGACAGATTGCCTTTGGTCAAAACAAGGTTACACCAGATAATCTGGACAACCTTTCTGTTTCAATAAAATTTTTTGACAGAACGATTTATTACCCGGAAAACAAGGATACAAATCCAGTATTTGTACATATTTCCATAAAGAACAATACAAACGAGACTTTGCGTTTTAAACTTGCCGACGACAGAATGTTCAGCTGCGACTTTAATGCATTCACAGTAAAAAATACCCAGCTCCAGCAGACAGAATCAATAATCAGCAAAAGAACTACAAACCAGACTGTGTATTTCCGTGAAATAAGCCTTGAAACTGGTGAAGAATATTCTTTTGTTGAAAACCTTAAAGAATACATTCAGATAACAGAACCTTCAGTTTATTACATTGAACTGAATTTCTATCCTGAACTTTATAAATCTAAATATCTTTCAAAAACTTCTAACAGACTCACACTAGAAGTTCGCCCATCACCTTCTGCAGCATCTTCTTCTGTTCTCCCTGTAAAAAACAAAACAGCAGAACTATTAAAGATGGAAGAAATTTCCCCAGATAAGGTTGTTGAACAGACTATAATTGCCCGCCAGAAATCACTTTGGGATCAGTATTTTCTTTACATGGACATCGAAGCCATGCTTCTTAGAAATTCTGCTCAAAAACGTAAATACATCACCGTTTCGGCAGAAGAACGAGCCAGAATGTTAAAGCTTTACAAAGCAGACCTTATGCAGTCAAAACTTGATAATGACATTGTAGCCATTCCAGAAAAATTTGAAATTGAAAAAACTGTCTACACAAAGACAGAAGGAACTGTAACAGTAACAGAATGGTTCAAATATCCTAATTTCCGAGAAAAGAAAAGTTATGTATATAAGGTTCGTCAGAGAGAAGGAATCTGGCAGATATATGACTACACTGTAACAAATTTGGGGACTGAATAATGAAAGCATTGATAATTTCTGATAATGAAGAAGTTCTTACAAAAGTAGACGAAGTTTTTCAAAAAAACGAAATCGATACAATTGTTTATCACTGGTTTTTAAAAGCCCTTGATAATCTTGTTGAAATCAGTCCAGACTTGATTCTCATAAGTGCTTTTGATTATCCCCGTCACTGGAAAACTATGGTTCAGTTTTTAAAATCTGAAATCTGCAGAAAATATCCTGTCGTAATTCTTTTTAGACCTGCTGATATTCCTCACGAAGAACTGAAAAAAGAAGAAATTCTTAAGATTGATGGTATTTTTTCTTCAATCGACGCGGACGGACTCTCAAAACTAGACTCACTCCTTAAAAAAATCAAGACCACAACTGTTTCCTGCAAAAACAATGAAAACACAGAACTTTGCGAAAACAATGCTAATACAATTCCAACTGTAGATGAACTTTTTGCATCTGATTCTGAAAATGAATGTGAAATTCCATCCGTAGATGAAATTCTTTCAAAACTTGCAGACTCCAATAACGAACTTGCAAATTTTGAACTCCCGACCGTCGACAGTCTCTTTGCAAAAATCGAAGAAACAAACACAGAACTTCCAACAGTTAACAACCTTCTGGAATTCACAGAAGAGGAAAATAACTATTCAATTCCATCAGTTTCTTCTCTTCTTTCAGAAAACTCAATGGAAATTCCTTCTGTAAATGACATGGCAGAAGAAACAGAAAGTTCTTATGAATTTGATATGAACGAGGATTCAGAACTTCCGACAGTAAGTAATCTTATTGGCAATGAAAACCTTAAAAAAACATCTGGTCATTTTGGTTCAATCTCTGATTTTCTTGACAGCATAAAGATTCCTTCTGTAGATGCAATTTTCACACAGAATGACAACATTGATATTCCGACTGTTGATGAAATTTCTGAAAAATTAAACGAATGTTTAACCATTTCATACGAGTCTTCGCAAAACATTCCGACAGTTGACAACATTTTTGGTGATTCATCAGATTTTACAAATTCAGAAATTCCGTCTGTTGATTTTATAATAAAAAGAAAGGACGAAGAAAGAAAAAAGCATTCTCTTCTAGCCCACATCCAGGAACTTTATGGCGAATAATAATAACTCTGCAAAATTTTTCTGTGAAAACTGCGGTTCTGAAGTCCCGGAAAACGCAAAACTCTGCAAAAAATGCGGAAAATTTTTCATTTCTGTAAGATGTCCATGCTGCGGGACAACTGGTTCCTCTAAAGATTTTGAAAAAGGTTGTCCTCAGTGCGGTTACGCAGGAAACAAAAAGAATTCTCACGGAGAACTTTCAACTGTAGAAAAAGCAAAAGCATTAAGCAGACTTTTTTCAAACGCTGATTCATCGATATCCGAAAGAAAACAAAAACACTCAGACCCATTACCAATATGGATTTATGCTGTAACACTAACTCTTCTGGCTTTGGTTATTTCCGGATTATACAGCTGCATGAAATAAAAAATCAGAACGGCACCACATTTAACACAATCAAAAAAAAACGCTAAAATGAAATCATGAAATTAATTGATTTTCAAAACTGGCTTGATACTTTTTTAAATTTTGAAAAAACACAAACAAAAGGAATTTTCTGGCTGGAAAACATGAAATTCATTTGCAACCTTTTAGGAAACCCGCAGGATTCTATTCCATGTATTCATGTTGCAGGTTCAAAAGGAAAGGGTTCTGTTTCCTGCATGATTGCAAACATAATAAATAAAAATGGTTTTAAATGTGGAATATACAGCTCCCCGCATATCACAGATTTCAGAGAACGCATTACCTCTACAGAAGGATTTTTTTCAGATGAAATATACGAAAAATCCGCTGATGAACTGGTAAACTGCATTTCATCCATAAATCCCCTGGAATTACCTGGCAATAAATCAATAACCTGGTTTGAACTTGTTACAGTCTTTGCATTTCTGTGCTTTAAAAACGCTAAAGTTGATTATATTGTATATGAAGTTGGTTTAGGCGGAAGGTTAGATTCCACAAACATAATAAAACCTATGCTTAGTGTATTAATGCCAATCGAGCTAGAGCATACAGAATTTCTTGGAAACACAATTACAGAAATCGCAGCAGAAAAAGCCGGTATCATAAAAAATAATATTCCATGCATAGTCTCAAAACAAAAATACAAAGATGCCGAAAATGTTTTTCTAAAAAAGGCAGAAGAAATGTCTTCGGAAATTTTCTTTACAAAAAAAATCATAAAAAACATCAGTTACTTTTATTCAGAGAAAAAACTGATGCACGTAGATTTTTCAATTCCACAAAAAAAACTTTCTATTTCTTCTGATTTAAAACTTGTCGGTGATGTGCAGGCAGACAACGCTGCAACAGCCGCATTAGCAGCATCCCTGATTTTTCCTGACATAAAACAGGAAACAATATCAGATGGTCTTTCAAAAGCTTTTATACCTGGAAGATTTGAAATTCAAGACAATTTAATTTTTGACGGAGCACATACAGTCAACAGCATCGCAAATACTATAAATGTTTTGAAATCATTATATCCATTCAGTAAATACAGACTACTTTTTGCCTGTGCCGGTGACAAAGACATCAAAGACATCATACCTTTATTTAAAAATATTTTTCAAACTATTATTTTTACAAAACCAGAAACAGTAAGAAACTGCAATCCTGACTTAATGCTTTCAGCAGCAGAAACAAACGGTATTAAAGCAAAAATAATAGAAAACCCGACACAAGCTTTTAATAAACTAAAATCGGAACTAAAAACAGACGATATATTATTAATAACAGGATCCTTTTATCTTGTTTCGGAAATAAAAAAAATATTAACTACCTCGGAATAAAAAAATGCGTTGTACCAAAAAGATTATCTACACTGAAAATTTAAGAAACAATATCAATGAAATAAAAAAGAATATGAAAGCAGGTGTAAAACTCTGTTGTGCAGTAAAAGCTGATGGTTACGGAAACGATGGTATAAACACCGCAAAAATTGCAGAAGAAATGGGTGCTTCATACCTTGCAATTGCAACAGTTTCAGAGGGAATTGAACTTAGACAAAACAATGTAAAATGCGATTTACTTTTATTATCACCCTGCTGCCCAGAAGAATTTCAGGAACTTATAGAAAACGACATTACACCACTGGTTTTTGATGAAGAAACAATAAAACTCTTAAATAACCAGGCAAAAAAAACAGGAAAAGACTGCCAGAGCGTTTTCTTAGCGGTAGACACAGGAATGGGAAGAATTGGTTGTTACCCAGAAGAAGCTGGTCAGATGGCTGAAAAAATCACAGCATCAAGCAACCTTAAACTTTCTGGTATGATTACCCATTTTGCAGTCAGCGACAGTATTTCTTCAGAAAACATTAAATTTACGAATGAACAATATAAAAAATTCATGCAGGCGGTCTCAAACGTAAAAGAAAAAGGCATAGATCCTGGAATTAAAACATGCAGTGCCAGCGCCGCTGCAATTGCAATTCCAGAATTTCAGCTGGATATGATTCGACCAGGAATAATTCTTTACGGATACTATGCTGATGAAGTAACAAAAGAATATCTGAACAAAAAAAATATTCAACTGAATCTAAAGCCTGTCATGCAGTTTGAAACAGCTGTGGCAGCAATACGCCATTTTACTCCAGGACAGACAATTTCATATGGAAGAACCTGGAAATGCGAAAAAGAAACTGAAATTGCTGTACTGCCAGTTGGTTATGCCGATGGATTACTGCGCAGAAATTCACCAGGTCTTAATGTTACGATTAATGGAAAACCATATCCTGTGGTAGGGAGAATCTGCATGGATCAATGCATGATTGATATCGGATTAAACAACAAAGACGTAAAACGATGGGATAAAGCAATAATTTTTGGACCAAAGGATAAAGGATCTCTTTTCGATGCAGAAGATATAGCCAGAATGACAAACACGATTTCTTATGAAATCATGACTTCTATAAGTAAAAGAGTAGAAAAAATATTTTTATAAAATTCCTATATTGTGAAACCTTTAAATTTATTGTAAAATATTAAGATATTAAAGAAAAAGGATTTATCATGAAATTACAAGAATTAAAAAATCTTCTTTTTGTGTCAGCTGCATTTTTTTTGGTAGCATCCTGCGCAACTACAAGTAATACAGCTTCATCAGCAGAAGAAGCAGATAATACAATAATCACTGACATAACAGAAGAAATTGAACAGGACACTAGTTCTGGCAGCAAAGTAAGAAAAGAACCAAAACCAATTTCAGTTCAAAACACATCAAACCAGCAGGAAACAGAATTTAAAGAACTTTTAAAAAAGATTGACATCAAGGTTGTTTCTTCACCAAAAACAACGATGGTAGACAAAGCTTTTTCCGTACCATACATCATTAATGTATCAGATGAAAACGGAGGTATTGCAGATCTTGATATTACAGTAACATGGCCTGTTGGTCGTTCTAATAATACATTGACGTACAGTTCAACACAAATCAAAACTGACGTTTCAGGAAACGCAATTTTCTCTGCAGCAGTTCCAAAATTTGCTGTAAAAGACGTAGTATCATTCTACCCTTCACCAGTAAGTTCATCGTCTAACATTGTAAAAGCAGCTTACGAAGCAGCCGTAACTGCGCAGTACGCAGTAAAATCAAATTATATAAATTACCCGGGCGGAGTACTTTATGTTTATGATTTCAATGAAAAAGGTAAAGCTGGCTCAAACAACTTTACTATGCTTCAAACCTTAAGAAATTCTGGTGTAAATGTAGGTAATTCACCTATCAGCGATACATCATATTTTGAAAAGCCAGTATACGATTTATACAAAGCTACTTACGATATAGTTGGAAAAGCATATAAATTCATGGTTATTGGCTCCTTTAAATATGCAGAACCTTCAATAGAAACTGAAGAAGGAACAACAGTAAAATTAACAGCAGATATTACATGTGTTGATATGAATAATGGAAATGTAATTTACAAAACCATTTTTTCAGAATCAGTAACAGATAAAAACAAATGGAATGCTGAACAAAAGTGTCGAAAAATTCTTGCTGAAAAAGCAGCCGATGCTATTGTTTACGGCATGTAAGGAACTATTATGATTTACACAGATACAAGAGATTCTAGCGTAAAAACTGACTTCAGAACTGCAGTAATGGGAGGAATGAATCCAGCAACAGGTGGTTTGTACATCCCAGTAAGTTTCCCAAAACTGGACAGTTCATTCATTAATAAAAATCCTGAACCATCATTCAGAGACATAGCATTCAACATGGCAAAACCGTATGTAGAAGGAGAAATCCCAGATGCAGATCTTATGAGCATCATCTGCGATGCATACCCTTTCACACCAAAAGTAGTTCCTGTTGACAGCACAGCATACATTCTTGAACTTTTTCACGGACCTACTTGCGCTTTCAAAGATTTTGGTGCTCGTTTCATGGCCCGTGTAATGTCGTATTTCAATAAAACCGAAAACGGAACTCTCCATATTCTAGTTGCTACATCTGGAGACACAGGCTCTGCAGTTGGTTCTGCATTCCACAACGTTCCTGGTCTGGATGTTACTATTCTTTACCCAGAAGGAAAGATTTCAAAAATTCAGGAAAAACAGCTTTCCACATTTACAGGCAATGTAAGAGCATTAAAAGTAAAAGGAACATTTGACGATTGTCAGAAACTTGTTAAAACCGCTTTTACAGATGATGATTTACGAAAAGAATTCCGTCTTTCATCTGCAAACTCAATCAATATCTCACGTCTTTTACCACAGAGTTTCTACTATATGTATTCTTCTCTTGTTGTAAGAAACAGAGCTCCACTTGATAACAAGCTTGAAAATCCTGCCATTATTTCAATCGTTCCTTCTGGAAATTTTGGTAACCTTACATCTGGTCTTATTGCAAAGGAAATGGGAGCTCCTATTGCTGGTTTCGTAGCCGCAACAAACGCAAATAATACCATTCCAGACTGGATTGCAACAGGTGAATACAATGCAAGACCTTCTGTAGAAACTTATGCAAATGCCATGGACGTTGGTGCTCCAAGTAATTACGAACGCATTAAGGCAATGTATAGTCTTGAACAGGTTCGTAAGATGTTTGCATCATATTGGCTTGATAATGAAGGAATTAAAAAGGCAATTACTGATTGTAACACAAAAACTGGTTATACTATTGACCCTCACGGAGCTATAGGCTGGAAAGCATGGGATGACATTCGCAACGGCGAAATGGAAAAGCTTGTAAACGGAGCAAAAGGTGATTACAAAAAACCTGGTCTTACAGCTAATATCCCTGAATGGGCTGACCAGATTGTTAATAAAAATTCTGTTGGAATTATTCTTGAAACAGCACATCCTGCAAAATTTGGTTCAACAGTTTCAGAAGCTATCGGCCGAGAACCTGCAATTCCAGAAACACTTCAGGCTGTTTTAAACCTTCCTGAACAGGCAATTCCAATGAAAAATGATTATGAAGAATTTAAAGCATGGTTAAAAGCTAATCTTGCAAAATAATTAATACAGAGTTTAAAAACAAATATTTCTGACGGACAGCAAATTATTTATTTTGCTACCTTCAGAAATATTTTTTTTAACTCCACTTCTACAATTCAGACATTTTTTTCTGCATTTCAACCCTTACTATTTCAGGAACCATTTCTGAAATATCACCACCAAATTTAGCAAGCTCTTTTATAGAACTTGATTTTAACACAAGATATTTCTGGTCAGTCGGTATAAAAAAAGTTTCTATTTCCGGATTTAACTTATGATTCATAAGGGACAAGTCAAATTCATAAGAAAAATCAATAGAATTTCTTATTCCTCGTATTAAAACCTTAGCATCATGTGCTTTTGCATAATCAACAACCAGCCCAGAATATTTGTGAACACTTACATTTGAATAAGATTTAACAAGTTCTTCCAGCATACTAAATCTTTCATCTGGCGAAAAAAGACATTGCTTTGAAGAATTTACCGCGATAAGAACATCAATATGTTCAAAAATTTTAGAAGCTCTTTGAATGATATTAATATGACCGTTAGTTGGCGGGTCAAAAGACCCAGGAAAAACCGCAATATTCATAATAAAGAACTTACTTCGTTTGACGAAAAGAAACAAGAGATGTATTATATAAATATATGAAAACATTGTTTATAATTTTGGCAGGAATAATCTTTTTTTCCTGCAGTTCTACTAAAAATCAAGAGACTCCTCAAGCAGAAAAAAACGAACCTCCTGTACAGCCAGTTGTGGCAACTACAGATGATGAAGAATATTCAAGATCAACTTATAATGTTAATATTACAAAGGAAGAATTCTTAAATGATAAGAATGAAATCCTTTCCATCATTGCAAAGTTGTCTGAAATAATGAGCAATTATGATTACGAAGCCTGGCTGCCATACATTGATAAGCAGTCCCTTGAATATTGGTCAAATCCTATAAACCTAAAAAACGCATCTAAGCGTCTGCCTGTAAAAAATCAGCGTTTAGGAAACTTAAACGATTATTTTAGAATGATTTTTGTACCATCAAGAAAAAACAGAACTGTAGAAGAAATTCGTTACATTTCCAGAGACAGTGTAAAAGCAGTAGAGGTAAGAGACGAAACTGACATTGTTTATTATAATTTCGTAAAAATAAATGGAAAGTGGTTGGTTAAAATCCCTTATCTTTGATTATAATGCTAAAGAAAAACAATAATTTTACCGATAAAATAACTGAAGAAGTATTTAGGGAGGATAAAGAGTAATGAAAATCGCAAAAAAAATAGTTTGTGCATTCAGTTTACTTTCAATCGCAACATTTTTATTTGCACAGGAACAGACTGTGCAGAAAAAAGATACAGCTAACCGTAAAACAGAAAGTTCTGTAGAAGACGAATACCTTAGTGAAATTGATGGTGTTGTTATCTTAAGTTTAGCTCAATCAGATGAATATGATAACAAATTAGTAGCAATGCAGTTTCTTGAAGATGCTGTTGACAGCGGAAACATAAACGAAGATGTAATGAAAGCTCTTAATCAGCTTGCAGGAGAAGGTATTTCAACACAGACACGAACAAATGGCCGTTTGATGAACAACTTCCCTGACATCAGAAGAAGAGCATGTCTGGCTCTCGGCAAAGTAAAAACAGAAGAATCAAAAAACTATCTTTTAAAGGTTACATTAGCAGAAAATGAACCAATGGTTATTGCAGCTGCTGTAAGTTCTCTGGGAAAAATCGGTATAAATGGAAATGACGAAGTTGTTGACGCTATTGCTTTTGCAAACAGAAGAAATCAGGTTTTAAATCCAACAAGTTCCCTTGCCTTTGAAGTTATTGAAGCCTATCAGAAGCTTGCAGAAAACACAAATAACAAAAAAATTGTTATTGATTCTTTAACAAAAATTGCTGCAGATTATCACTATGCATCACCTGTAAGAACAAAAGCTATGAAGGTTTTGAAATCATTGAATGATTCTTCATCATCTTCATCTGAAAAGAAATAATTTTTTTATAGACTGAGAAACAAATCTTTAATTGTAAAAGTATTCTTATCATAATTTTTCGATTATTAAGATCAGTTCAATTCTCAGTCTTTTTTTTATAAATATAAACAAAATTAAAATCAATTAAAAAAGAGATTCATTATGGAACCAATAATTCTTGCATCATCTTCTCCAAGACGCCAGGAAATTCTTAAACTGCTAAACATTCCATTCAAAGTAATTATTCCAAATATAGACGAAACAATTTCAAGTGCCATTGAACCAGAAGAAATTCCCGAATTTCTTGCAAGAGAAAAAGTTACAGCAGTAATTCACAGTTTACCTCCTCAGCAGGAAATATTATGGATACTTGGAGCAGATACAATAATCTTAAAAGAAGGAAAATTTTTTGGAAAACCTGACAGCAGAGCTCAAGCAGAAGCTTTTTTAAGAGAATTCTCAGGAAAAACTCATCAAGTTATCACATCGGTTGTTTTATATAATGGGCGTAAAAAAACTTTTGTATCTAAAAATGCTGTAACAAAAGTAACTTTCAGTGAATTATCTGATAAAGAAATCAACTGGTATCTTGATACAGAAGAATGGCATGGAGCTGCAGGCGGTTACAGGATTCAAAGTCTTGCTTCATGCTTTATAAAATCAATTGAAGGCACTCAAAGCTGTGTAACAGGATTGCCTATTTTTGAACTTTATGATATGTTTAAAGAGCAAGGCTATTCACTATTAGAATAGAAATTGCCAGATTATTTTAATCTGATCATCCGTATCCATTAGGATAACGAGAAAAAGAGTACGGGGTAAGAAACATCTTACCAGTGAAGGAGAAACTCATGGCAGTTGTAACCATGAAAAATTTGCTTGAATCTGGTGTACACTTTGGTCACCAGGTAAAACGTTGGGATCCACGTATGAAGAAGTACATCTTCGCAGAACGCAATGGAATCCATATTATCGACTTGCAGAAAACTATTGCTGCAATCAAAGACAGCTACGAAGCTGTAAGAAAAATCACTGCATCTGGAAAATCAGTTCTTTTCGTAGGAACAAAAAAACAGGCTCAGCAGGCAGTTCAGAAAGAAGCAGAAAGATGTGGTATGTTCTACATCAACAACCGTTGGCTCGGTGGTATGCTTACTAACTTCACAACAATCAAAAAATCACTTCTTCGTCTTAAGAAGATTGAAAAGATGGAAGTAGACGGAACTTTTGAAAATCTTACAAAGAAAGAAGTTTCAGCTCTTCAGAAAGAAAAATCAAAACTTGAAAAGAACCTTGGCGGTATCAAAGAAATGAAAGAATTGCCAGGTGCACTTTTCATTATCGATACACACAAAGAACAGATTGCAGTAGCAGAAGCTCGCAGAATGGGTATTCCTATCATTGCTGTAGTTGACACAAACTGTAACCCAGAAGGCATTGACTACCCTATTCCTGGTAACGACGATGCTATCCGTGCTATTTCTTTGTTCACATCAATCATTGCTAATGCAGTAATTGAATCAGACAACGAAAATGGTCTTAAGATTCTTGAAAACCTTGATGCAGATGACGAATCAATCGTTACAGATGCTTCTAACAAGGGTGAAGACGAAGAAATCGTTGACTATTCAAACTATCAGCCAACAGAAACAAAAGAAGAAGACATTGAAGCTGATGACAAAGATAGTCTTGTTGATGAAGACAAGATTTACAACAACAAATAATTAAGGAAATAAAATGAACTATACAGCAAATGATGTAAAAACACTTCGTGATAGCACTGGTGCCGGATTGCTTGATTGTAAAAAAGCTCTTAACGACACAAACGGTGACATCGCAGCTGCAGAAAAACTCCTTAAAGAAAAAGGATTGGCTGCTATGGCTCAGCGTACTGACCGTACAGCTGCAGAAGGTCGTATTGTTGTAAAACAGGATGGAAACCGTATCGCTATGGTTGAAACTCTCTGTGAAACAGATTTCGTTTCTAACAATGCTGACTTCATCGCAGTTGCAGAAAAAGCTGCTGAAATCACACTTGAAAAGAAGACTTCTGGCGTTCTTGATGAACACAAAGCTCTTATTGATACAATTCTTGTTAAATTCCGTGAAAACATGTCTGTTAAACGTGCAATTTACGTAGAAGTTCCAGCTGGTTGTGTTGCTTCAACATACGTACACCATGACCACAAAATCGGTGCTTTGGTAGTTGTTAAAGGTTCAGAAGCTGATTCTGTTAAGGAATTTGCTCATGTTTGTTGTCTTCACCTGGCATCAAACAAACCTGACTATGTTACAAAGGATCAGGTTCCACAGTCATATATTGACGAACAGACTGAAATTTTCAAAGCTCAGATGGATGCTGATGAAGCTATGGCTAAAAAACCAGAAAACGTTAGAGCAGGAATTCTTCAGGGTAAAGTTAACAAACTTGTTGCTTCCAGCTGTTTCATGGATCAGGCTTATCTTGATAATGAAAAAATTACAGTTGCTCAGGCACTTAATGAAGCTGGTAAAGCTGCAGGTGCAACATTGTCTTTTGACAACGTTACACTTTATGTTCTTGGTAAATAATTACTGATAACTTGAAAGCGGCTAGTTTTTATAGCTAGCCGCTTTTATTATTATTACAATTTTCAGGAGATTAATATGTCTGAAGAAAGAATGGAAAAAACTGTATCTTCTTTGAAAGAAAGATATAATGGTATTCGAACAGGACGTGCTTCTGCTGCTATTTTTGATAAAGTTCGAGTTGATTATTATGGTACAAAATCTCCACTTAATCAGGTTGCAACAGTTTCAATTCCAGAAGCCAGATCAGTTATCATTCAGCCGTTTGATAAATCTTTGATTGTTGAAATTGAAAAAGCAATCCTTACTGCTGACTTGGGGCTTAACCCTTCTAATGACGGTAAAGTTATCAGAATTTCTATTCCACCTCTAACAGCTGAAAGACGTAAGGAACTGGTAAAACAGGCTAAAACAATTGCTGAAGAAGCTCGTACTTCTATCCGTAACATTCGCCGCGATGGTAATGATGAGTTGAAGAAAAAGCAGAAAGCAAGTGAAATTACTGAAGATGAATTGAAAACAGAAGAAGATAAACTTCAGAAGTTAACAGATAAATATGTTGCTGAAATCAACAAAATATACGACGCAAAAGAAAAGGATATTTTGGAAGGTTAATTATGGCAATTGATATTTCTGCAGTTCCAAAGCATATTGGAATCATTATGGACGGTAACGGTCGCTGGGCAAAGCAAAGAAAATTACCTAGAACAAACGGTCATAAGGAAGGTCTTACAGTTGCAAAACAGATTGTAAAGGCCGCTGCAGAAATTGGTGTAAAGTACGTTACGCTTTACACTTTTTCTACTGAAAACTGGAAAAGAGCTCAGGAAGAAGTAGGATTCTTGATGAATCTCATAAAAGGTCATCTTAGAGCTGAATTCCAGTTTTACAAAGATAACGGCATTAGAATTAAACATTTAGGTGACCTGTCTGGACTTCCAGTTGAAGTTCAAAAAGAAATTATTGATGCCATTAATGAAACAGCAGAATTCACAGGATTAACTGTTGTACTTGCAATTAATTATGGCGGACGTGATGAAATTACACGTGGACTAAAAAAAATAATTTCACAAAATATTAATCCTGATAAGATAACTGAAAATGATATTTCCAGTTATTTCGATGTACCGGAATTACCGGACGTTGATTTAATGATACGAACAGGTGGAGAATTGAGATTAAGCAACTTCTTATTATGGCAGACAGCTTATGCAGAATTTGTTTTTTCAGATATTTTATGGCCAGACTATAATAAAGATGAATTTTACAAGGACATTGAAAAATTTCAAAGTCGTAACAGACGTTTTGGAGATGTTCTTAATAAATAGAGAAAATATGAACAAAGTAATTCAAAGATTGTTAACATTTTTTATTGGAATTCCTGTTATTCTTGGAGCAATTTTTTTTGATCCTACAGATTCTCACTTTATAATTAACGTTATAGTATGCGCAGCATCATTTCTATCTTCAATAGAACTATATAAACTGTTTTCTTGTAAGACACCCCTTACCCATAAACATTTGATTGTTATTCTTTCCACAATTTTACCAGTCTCTGGAACTTTTTTAATACTTTTTGGAAAAGATCGTCATTATATTGACTATACAAACTGGATTTTTATTTTCAGTGCAATGATTATAATGGCCGAAGAAATATTTTCTAATAAGACTTTTAAGGAATCAAATTTAAAAGTTTCTTCTGCAGTCTTTATAATTCTATATACAGGTCTTTTATTTACTTTCATTCAACGCATAACCCTTTTTAAAGAGTCTAAATTTTTGTTAAGTCTTTTTTTATTAACCGTTTTTATAAATGATTCAGCAGCCTGGTTTTTTGGTGTTTTGTTTGGAAAAAATAACAGAGGTCTTATTGCAGCAAGTCCAAATAAAAGTGCTGCTGGTTTTTCAGGCGGTTGTTTAGTTTCTATTCTTACATGTGTAATTGCACAAAAAAATTGGCCTGAAATCCTTACCGGATCTTTGTATAAAAGTGTTTTATTAGGATTTTTATGTTCCTTGTCAGGCATTACAGGAGATTTGATTGAATCTGTTTTTAAGCGATCCGCAGACATTAAAGACAGCGGTAATATTATTCCTGGTCGTGGTGGAGTTTTAGATTCTGTTGATTCGATTTTATTTACTGCTCCTGTGTTCTATATTTTAACATTTATATTATTTAATCCTGAGTTCATAAAATAATTTAAAGGATTGTATATGAAAAAAGTTCTTGTTTTAGGCTGTACCGGTTCAATAGGAACTAATACACTTGAAATTATCAGAAAAATGCCAGAACACTTTATTGTATGTGGTCTTTCTGCTCATACAAACAAAGAAAAGCTTTTTACACTTAGCAAGGAATTTTCCTGTCCTTACGTTTTAACATCTGATAAAGATGCTTCTCTTGAAAAACTTATTAACGATACGAAACCAGACATTGTTGTAAATGGAATTGCTGGTTCTGCTGGATTGTTACCTTCCAAAATAGTACTTGAAGCTGGAGTAGATTTAGCACTTGCAAATAAAGAAACTGTTGTTATGGCATGGCCGCTAATAAAAAAACTGGCAAATTCTAAAAATGTAAAGATTATTCCTGTTGATTCAGAACATTCAGCTATTTTTAATCTGATAAATCAAATTAAAACCGAAAATATTTCTGAATTAATAATTACTGCAAGCGGTGGTCCTTTCAGAAATCATACGAAAGAGCAGCTTGAATCAGTTACTCTGGAAGATGCGTTAAAACATCCAACCTGGAACATGGGTAAAAAAATAACAATAGATTCTGCATCCTTAGCAAATAAGGGACTTGAAGTTATTGAGGCTAACAGGCTTTTTAATTTTTCAGCTGACAAAATAAAAGTTCTTGTGCATCCTCAAAGTCTTATCCATTCTATTGTCCGAACAAACGATGGAATGCTATATGCTCAGATTTCTGATCCAGACATGAAACATCCTATTTTTTCAGCATTGACATATCCTGAAAATGCGAAAAGCTGTCTTAAACAATTTGATTTATTTGACTGTTCTATGACATTTTTTAAACCTCGGACAGATGATTTTCCAATGTTAAAATATGCTTTCAAAGTTGCAGAGACAACTGATTCTTATTCCATCGCATATAACGCAGCTAATGAAGTTGCAGTTGAAGCATTCATTAATAAATCTATAAAATTCAACGATATTCCTGTAATTGTAAAAAAAGTTCTTGATTGCGATTGGAGCAAAGTTCCAGAATCTTTTGAAGAAGTATTTGATATGGATGCAAGAGCTAGAGCAATTTCAAAGGATTTTTTATGAGAATAATTTATGGACTTTTGTGTCTTTGTTTTTTAATTTTCTTCCATGAGTTAGGTCATTTTATTTTTGCTAAATTATTTGGTGTTGTAGTTGAAGCTTTTTCTATTGGATTTGGACCAGTTTTACTTCATAAAAAAATAAACGACACTGATTATAGACTTTCTCTTATTCCACTGGGTGGTTATTGTGCAATGAAAGGTGAGAAAGATTTTATAAAAGCTCTTGAAAACGATTTACCATTTATAGATGGCGAAAAAGATTCTCTGTATGGTATTCATAGATTTAAAAGAATTATAATTGCCTTCGCAGGTCCATTTTTTAATTTACTTTTTTCGTACATTGGATTTACAATTATTGCAATTGCAGGATATTCATATTATTCATATTCAAATCAGATAAAACTTGCTACTGACAGCTATCCTGAAATTCAAAGTCCTGCAAAAGATGCCTGAATCATGTCAGGTGATGTCATAATAAAAATAAATAATTCTGAAATTAAAAATTTTAGTGATATTGTTGAACAAGTATCTTTAAGACCTGATGAAAATATTAAAATTTCATATATACGAAACGACATAGTTAATGAAGTTGTTGTTCATACATTACTTGATAAATCCACTGGCATTGGAAAAATTGGGATTATGGCAATTCCTGATACAATATCAAAATATGATTCAAAGAAATATACTTTTTTTCCTGCATTAATTCAGGGTATGAAAGAATGCATAAAAGGAATTAAAACTACAATTAAAGGTTTTTTCACAATTTTTAAAGGTATTGATTTATCAAACACTGTTTCTGGACCAGCCAGAATAGCAGATATGATGGGAAATGTTATACAAGACAGTTTTTCTGAAAATTTTAAAGCAGGGATTGTTAATATGCTTTCATTTATGGGCATAATAAGCATATCCTTATTCATCATGAATCTTTTACCTTTTCCAATTCTTGATGGCGGATTAATTTTAATTGCATTTATAGAATTAATAACAAATAGAAAATTATCACCAAAAATTCTATACTACTTTCAACTTGCAGGAATATTTATTATTGCAATTTTATTTTTAATTGGATTAAACGGAGATATTAAGTATTTCTCCAGCATCTTTAAGGGGAAATTTTGATATGAAAAAAATAAGCATTTTTTTGAATTTTATTGTTATATTTACTTTTAATTTATTTTCGCAGGCTCATTTTTCTGAACAAGCCCATCAGGAGGCCGTTTCTACAATTATTCCAGCGACGCAGCTAAATTCTTTTGAATCAGAATATTTTAGTGTTGGAAAAGATGGCTTTCTTATAAAATGGACAAGTGACAATCAGGGAGAACACTATCAGATTACAGATCTTGAAATTAAATTAGCCGCTGTATCACCTAACGGCAAAGAAATAGCTGTTTACGAAACAGACGGAGGTTCAACAAATAGAATTTCAGTCTGGAACTGGGATAACCTTTCACGAAAATTTGCAAGACGATTCTCAGATTCAATTACATCCCTTTCATATTCTGAAAAAGGAACTTATATTATTGCAGGCACTGCAACCGTTGATGGAGCAATTTTTATAAATACACAATCAGGTTCTGTAATCAATAAGATTTCTGATTCAACTGGAATTATAAATTTCGCAACAACAAGTGCATCAGAAAAAACAGCAGTAATGTATTCTCCGGCAGGAAGTTTATCATATTATAATCTTGCTACAGGTAAGTTAAAACAGAAGTTTTATACGATTCAGGGTTTAAGCCAAACTGTATTATTTAATAATTCCTTATATATAGCTGGAATAAACAATAACGTTTTGTATGTTTGTCACGCATTATCGGGAAAAACATTAAAAATGATAAATGTACAAAACCCTGTTATTTTAAGTTCAAAACATGATGAAAATTTATATTATCTTGAAAATGACGGAAAAGGAAACTACATGCTTCAATTACTCGAAAATCAAGATAATCAAGGAGTTTCATCACCTCGTTTAGTCAAATCACTAAAAGGTCCTAGAACTTCTGAAGCCATTATATGCGGTATAAAAAATGGAAAAGAAATAATGTTAGGTTCCAGAAGTGGTTCAATTTATAAAATTGATTGTGAAGCTGAAACTGAAGTTAAACAAATTCCTTTAATTACCCAAAATACTTACGATAAAATTTTAGATATGTGCCCAATCGGTGAAGATTTTTACTTTTTAACAAGAAATTCTATTTATCAGTCGTCTTATGATACTGGAATTGTAAACAGAGTTGGTCAAAATCCTGGTCAGACTCAAATTATTTCATACGGTAATAAAGTAATTCTTTGGTCAAAGGGAACAAGACAACCGGTGCAGCTTTTTGATTATTCAAAACCTGAAATACATACATTATTTACACCTGAGAATTCCCTTCAATCTGTCAGATTGTTCGGAACAAAAATAATTGAAATGGAAAGTAATTCAATTGTAAATGTTTTTGATTTAGAAACAAACAAATTTTCGAATGTTTATACTGGTGCAGGCCTTCAGGATGCTGTTTTTGGTGGAGACGGAAAATTGTATGTTGCAAAATCTTATGCCACAAATCCAAAATCTGCATTGCTCTGTGTAGATTTGGAAACAAGAGAAACAGTTCCAATGAATTTAAATGGAAATGTTGCTTTTGCCTTATCTGTAAATAAAAATGATTTGTATGGAATAAATATTATTAATGAGGGACAATCGAAAAAAACAACTGTTTTCAAATATAATGTGGTTACAAAACATACTTCTTCAATTTTAAAATTCAATGATGAAGATTCTGATGCCTTTATTTATTTAAAATTTCCATTTTTATATACTAATATTGGAAAGTACACAATCCGTTCATGTAACTTAAATGATAATAAAAATTTCTCATTTAAAAGATCTGCAAGTTTACCAATTAAAATAAGTCAAAATGCTACAAAAGTAGTAATTTTGAATAGAAATGGCAGCATAAGCTGGTACAATAGTGATCGAGCGCCAATACTTGCTGACTGGTATCTTACAAAAGATGGCCAATGGTTCGAATTCTAATAAACGAACCACTAAGCAAACCACAACAAACTGAACTTTCAAAATAATTTAATAAAACAGATGTTAAACCTGCTGCCCAATCATGGCTGTGAATTACATCAGGAATCCAATTTATGGCTTTACAAAGCGATAATGCAGAACCACATAGAACAGAAAATCTTAGGCGGTTTCAGCATCAGCAAGCCCCCTGTTTTAGCACAGGGAGTTGCTTCCGCAGAAACCATCAGAATTTTCATTTAGATTCAACTGCTTTTTTGAAGGCTTCTCTAGAATTTAAAATTGTTTTTTCTGCAACACAGTAAGCAATTCTGAACCAGCCTTTACCGGCAAAACCACTTCCTGGTGCACACAGAATATTAAATTTTTTTAGATGATTACAAAAAGCCAAATCATCATCATTCCATCCATCAGGAACTTTTACAAAAAGATAAAAAGCTCCCTGAGGACGTGAATATTTTAAACCAGCATAATCCATAACTTCCATTATTTCTTTACAACGTTTTTCGTAAAGAGAATAATCACATTTTGAATTCCAGCTTTTTGCAATTACTTTCTGGAAAAACGCTGGTGCATTTACAAAACCAAGAATTCTGGTACATAGAATACAAGCACTTACAAGCATAGAAACGTCTTCTGCTGCTGGGTTTACTGCAATATAACCAATGCGTTCTCCTGGAACACTAAGATTTTTAGCAAAAGATGTAACAACAAGAGAATTCTTATAAAGAGGAAAAACGCTTGCAACTTTCTGTCCATCATAAGTAATAGCTCTATATGGCTCATCACATATAATGTAAGGAAATCGACCAGTCTTAGTTCCATGTTCATTCAAAACTTCTGCAAGTTTCTTAATTTCATCTTCTGTATAAATTCTTCCTGTTGGATTATTAGGAGAATTTATGATAATCGCAGCAGTTTTTTCTGACAAAGCCGCTTTTATATTATCCATATTTAAGCTGAAATCATCATTCGTTTTTACAGGAATTATTTCTGCCCCATAATTTCGTACATAATGATTATATTCTGTAAAATAAGGACAAGGTGCAAGAACAGTATCGCCTTCATTAACAAGAGACTTTATAACACAATTCAATGCAGCAGCTGCACCAGCAGACATAACAATATTTTCTGCAAAAACATCAACTCCCTGCTCCAGGGATGTTTTTTTTGCCATTGCCATTCTAGCTTCAGAATAACCAGCATTAGGCATATAGCCATGACACATATGGCTTGTATCCTGAGCAACTTTCTTGATTGCATCAAGAACTTCTTTCGGAGGATCTAAGTCAGGATTTCCCAAACTGAAATCATAAACATTATCTTCTCCATATTTCTTTTTAAGAACAACACCCTCTTCAAACATTTTTCGAATTACACCATTTGAAGGACTTTCAATTATTTCTTTAATTTTATTTGATATCATAATACATATATTATATCATTCTAATTATTGAAAGAAAATCAAAATATTAATATATTATTAATATGTTTAATAAATTTATTTCATTCACATTTTTATTTTTGTTTTCATCACTTTCAGTCTTTGCCTTGCCTTTTGACAATCGATTATCTGCTGAAGAAATTGAAAAAATCCAGAAAGAAGAAGTAGTAATCAGGAGTATTGATAAATACAAGAATATGACACTAAATAGTGACAATCCTGGTGCTAAAAAACTAAAAGAAATTGTTCAAGAACATAATCCAAATTATCTTGCGGAGATTATTCAAATCAGAAAAATTGAAGGAAATGAAGATTTACCAGAAAAACTCATTTCAATTCTTGAAAATGTAGAAGGTTATTCTGGAATTCCTTACTGGTCTGAACATCATCAGTGTTATTTTGATTTATATGGCGTTTCCCTTATTGAAAATGTGGAAGAAATTAATCCTCAAAAAAAGATTTTAAATTCTATTATTGATATTAGACCCTTTGGCTTTACACGAGTTCCTATAACTATCGAAAAAAATGACGATTATATGCTTTATTACATGACAAATAATATGGATTTAAAGCATAAAGGCATAAACTGCGTAAAGAAGGAAAATATGAAATCCCTTATTCTTGTATTTAAGGATGGTAACAATTGGATTCTTTACGGAATTGGAGGAGTAAAAGCTCCAAAAATCCCTCTATTTGAAAAAAGAATAGAAACATCTTTTATGAATAAAATAAAAACATTCTGTCAGTTTGTATATTCAAAATTATAAAATATCAAGAAAATTCGTTATAAAAGACCTGAGATTGACTTAAATAATACAGGTCTTTTTTTTAACCAGGTTAGATTGAATACATAGAAGTCTTTGTGTCACAATTCGTTCATTTTAGCTTGTTGTATTCTATTACATTTTTCATAGTTTCTTTTTCCAGTTTTTCAACTCCATATTTTTCAACAAGAGTTTCAGAGTCAGAAAACAGCGAACGCCCAAGGCCGATTCCATTTTTAGAAAATTTATTTCCTAAAGCTTCAAGAACAGTTGGCATAATATCAAAGGATGAATAACATCTGTTTTTTTGCTTTATTTCTTTTAACTCTTCAACAGGATTTATTATTATATTAATAAACCGACGTTTAGAATTTATAACTTTTTTTGGTAAAATTCCCTGCTCTGTTATAAAATTATTTAAAGGTGCATCAAGATATGCATGATCTCCTAAAATTACAACAGTAGTATTTGAGAACCAATCCTGATTTTGAATCCAATCTAAAAATTTTCCAACCTGATTATCTGCACATCGAACAACATTTTTCATTTGCGAATCAAGTTCGTTTTTACATTCATCACATACATAACCATAAGGAAAATGAGTATCTACAGTAAGCATACCAAAAAAGAAAGGTTTGCTCTGATTACTTAAATTTTCCAATTCAATTTTTGCCATTGAATAAAGTTTAGAATCTTCAAATCCCCAGAAAACCTGATAATCTTCTGGAATCATTTTATTTTCCTTATACCATTTTATATCATGAATTTCCACATGATGATCTTCTAAAAACAAATCTCTGTTTTCAAACTGTTTTTCAGATCCCATAGAAAAAAACTGCACATAATCTTGATCTGCAAGATAATCATTTAATGTGTAAGCATTTTTCAGACAAGTAAGTTTCCCATTATATTCTTTAAATGGATTAAAATATGGAACTGCTGCCATTTTTGAAAGAATACCAGCTACAGTCCATGAAGTTCCAGCAAAATTAAAACCGCCTCCCAGCAAATCTGAATCACTGAAATTTATATTATTCATTCCATACTTTGTAAGATTTGGAATTAAATTTTCCTTAAATACACCACCATGTTCAACATCAGAATAGCAGGGTTCCATGGACTCAAGAAAAATCATTATTAAATTTCTTTTATTTTCTGGCACAATAATTACAGAATCATCGTAATTCAAGAAATTCTCTTTATAAAAAGCGGAACTTTTAGGTTCTGATGTAACTTCTTTATATATAAAAAAATAGCTCCATAATCTGGTTGAACATATAAGTACCAATAAAAAAACTGAAAAATAAATTAAATTTGCAAAAAATATTTTTTTAATATTTATTTTAATGCTTTTTTTATATAAAAGATATCTGACTATACAATACAACAAATAAACTGCTATTGTTGGTATTACAAAACCAAAAATTATTGACCTTGCAGTTCCAGAATCATGCCCAGATGTATCAGAAGCAAGAACAAAAAAAACATTCCATGTAAGATGCAATGGATAATTCTTTAATCCCCATGGAACAGCAAAAACTAATGAAGTTGCTGAAATGAAAAATAAATCAGAAAAAAATATATATAAAAATTTTTTATTCATAAAAAAAAGTGTAACTCCACATAAATATTGGAGTTACACTTTATCATTTTTTCAATAAAATGTCATTCATTTAAGAATTACAGAATGTTTTTCATGAATTCTTCAAGCTTTACGCAGAAGGCTTTCATTTCACATGGCTGAATGTCGCCGATGTTTGCGATGCGGAAGGTATTGATGTTGCCAAGTTTTCCAGGATAAATCGTAAACTGATGCTGTTTTGCAAAATCATGAAGAGCTTCAAAGCTGTACTTTGGAGATTCTGGTTCAAGAATTGCAGTAATCAGGTGACTCTGATTTTCTTCTTTAACTAGCATCTTAAGGCCAAGCTTTTTAACAGTTTCAACAAGTACTTTCCAGCAGTCAGTGTAACGCTTTGCACGAGCTTCTACTGTTTCTACCTGAGTTTCAATGATTGCCTGACGCAATGCGTAGAAAGTCTGAACTGGTGGAGTAAAGCGAGTCTGGTGAGTCTTCTGGAAATACTGATACTGATCCCAAAGGTTCAGATAGTAGTTGCGGATTGGAATATTTTTTGTAGCTTCTAGAGCTTTTTTGTTACAGATAACAAAACCAACACCAGCCATTCCCTGAATGTTCTTGTTTGAAGTTGAAGCAATGAAATCAACGCCAATGTCTTTCATGTCCATTGGAATGCCGGCATAAGCAGAAACAGCATCAAAAATTGTTACCATTCCATATTTTTTTGCCATCTGACAGATTTCCTTGATTGGATTCAAAAGACCTGTTGTTGTTTCGTGATAAACACCTGCAAGATGTGTATATTTTTTTGTTGCAAGAACTTCTTCAAGTTTTTTTAGATCAAGAGGTTCATAAGTTGAGCTTTCAAAAACATCGTAGTTCAATTTGTGAACGCCAGCAATCTTTGCGATGCGGTTACCGTAAGAACCGTTGTCAATTACTAAAAGCTTTCCGTCTTCAGGAACTACAGAACAAACCATTGCTTCGTCTGCACCAGTTCCAGAGCAGCCGAACATAACTGTTGTGTATTCTTTGGGATCTGCAACGATTTTTGTAAGCTCTGTTGCGCACCATTCCATCAAATCGCCAAACTCGTATTCACGAGGACAGATGTCTGACTGAACCTGTGCATACTTCACACTGTCAGTTGTTGTGGCAGGACCTGGATTAAGCAGAACTTCACGGCGAATGGAATGAATTTCTTCATTTTCCTTAATCCGTGGATAAATCTGGTTCAAAGCGCGGTCAAGCATTGATTCGTCGTCAATTTCTGTCCATGCATAATATTCAATTTTGTGAACAAAAACAGATTCGCCACTAAGACTAACCTGTTTAAGAGCTGATTCATAGTCAAGTTTGATAAGGTCTGGACTAGACTTGTAATATGCCATCATCTTATCAAGACAAGATTTTGAAATCTTTGTGATACCCACAAGTTCCCCTGCAGGTTCGCCGATTACTTCCTTGTTTTTAGAAACGTCAATGAGAGCACCGTCAGCGTTTGTCTTAAGATAAACTTCGTCATGGCTGTTTGATTTTCCGCTTGCAAGGATTACGTTGGAGCGACTTTCATTCTGCAGAACTTTAAGGCCAACAGCATCGTAAATTAAATCGCTTTCAAGAAGAATAAAATCACCTTTGATATAAGGAACACACACTTCCAGAGTTCCCATGCTGCTTGTATTTGCATAATTATCGTTGCGTGCAGTTTTGATTACATGATATTTTTTTGCAAGTTCATCGTAATATTCAGAACAATGGCCTGTACCGATAATGATTTCTTCAATTCCAGCTTCAATGAGCTTTTTTACTGAGCGTTCAACCATTGCAATGCCGTCGATTTCAATGAAACCTTTTGGCATAAGCTTTGTGCGGTCTCCAAAACGGCTGCCAAGTCCGCCTGCAACAATTACTGCCTGTTTTATCATACTGTACCTCTATATGTAAAATAAAAAGGAGGGAAAGCCTTACGCCCTGCCCCTTTTAGCGGGTTTGAAAAACAAGTTTTGCTTAACAAATCCCGCAACGCCTGCTATTTCAAAAATTCCATCAAAGCTTCTTTGTTCTGCACAGGTGTAGACTTAGGCCTTCCTAAATCTTTTCTTGCACCTTTAGTAACAAGAACTTCAACAAATGTAAGTTTAGACTTTGTTTCGTCATCTTGCAATACAGCATCAAGCTCTTCTGGAGTTTCAACCTTTACAACATTTTCGTAACCACAACCGGCAGCAATAGCACACAAATCAATCTGGCGTCCTACTGTAGGCTGTCCGCCAACAGAATCGTGGGCACCGTTGTTCATTACAAAATGAACCATGTTTGAAGGATTTCTTGTTCCGATTGTTGCCATACCACCCATCTGCATGATAGAAGCACCATCACCGTCAATACAGTAAACCTGGCGGTCAGCTTTGTTCATTGCAATGGCAAGAGCAATCTGGGAACAGTGACCCATTCCGCCAACAGTAAGGAAGTCCCTGTCATGAGCCTGATTGTGTTTGTCGCGAAGTTCATAAAGTTCGCGGCTTGCCATACCAGTTGTAGAAACAAATGCAGTCTTATCATCTGCGCTGAGCATGATTTTTTCAATTGCTTCTTCACGGCTCATTTTTCCTTCTACTGGAATATTGTTCACAAGCTTGTATTCGTCAAAAGTGTTCTTTCGGATAACAAAAGCATACTGAGCATTGTTTTCTTTAATGTATTTGTAAGCCTTTTCAAACTGACCAGGAAGCTCAGCTTCATTTTCAGAAAGCACTTCGTAAGGAATCTTCATTGCATCAAGAAGATCGCATGTTACTTTACCCTGCTTAACATGCTGAGGTTCATCATGAACACCAGGCTCTCCGCGCCAGCCGATTACGATGAGCATAGGAATTGAATAAACATCACGGTCTGCAAGAGAAAGCATAGGATTTACCATGTTTCCTTCACCAGAATTCTGCATATAAATCATAGGAATCTTTCCAGTTGCCATGTGATAACCACATGCAAGAGCAGTTGCGCTTCCTTCGTTTGCAGAAATAATGTGTTTTTCAGAAGGTGCGTTATCTGTAACGTATGCACAGAAATTTTTCAAAAGCGAATCAGGAACCCCAGCAAAAAAGTCGGTTCCATTTTTAATCAACAAATCGTAAAAATATGAAGGTCTGATCATAAAATTTCCTTAAAAAATTAATTATCAATTATCCTTTGTCAATTATTGCGGCTCCCTAGTCTCGCCGCACAGCGTTTTGTATCGATAAGCCTAAACAAACCTGCTGCCGCAGCTTTGTTTTTAACGGCTTTTCGATTTTACGCTTATTTAGTTCCTGGAATCAATTCGAGAATCTGCTTGATTGGCATACAGTCGTCATTTACTTCAAGGCTTCGTTCAGCAGCAAGAATCTTTTCAGCAACGCGCTGCATGGCAGGATAACTTGCGCGGAGCATATGGTTTGCATAGATGATGATGTTTGCGCCCCATGCAGCAAGTTCGTCTTCTGTAAACTGATTGTATGTAGTTGGAACAAGAACAATTGGAATGCCAGAATATTCCTTGCGGAATCTTTCACAGAATTCCTTGATATCCATACCGCTCTTGTCTTTTGAGTGAATCATTACACCGTCGGCACCAGCGCGAACAGCTGCAAAAGCCTTGTTCAAAGCTTCATCTACAGAATAACCGGCAATGATTTCTTCAATGCGTGCAATAATCATAAAGTCTTTAGTAACCTGAGCTTTTTTACCGGCAGCAATCTTTTCACAGAATTCTTCTTCAGTTGCAAGAACCTGCTTAGCTTCTGTTCCAAACAAAGAATTCTTTTTAAGACCTTTTTTATCTTCAATTATTACGGCAGAAACACCATTTCTTTCAAGAGTACGAACAGTAAATACAAAATGTTCAGGAATATCACCCGTATCGCCGTCATAAATGATAGGCTTTGTTGTACATTCAAGAATATCTGTAAGACTCTGAAGACGAGTTGTAAGGTCAACAGCTTCAATATCAGGCTTACCTTTGGAAGTAGAGTCTGTCAAAGAAGAAGACCACATACCGTCAAACTGGTGGATACCGTCTTCTTTTTGAATCTGAGTATTTTCAACAATAAGACCGCTCAAACCAGAATGAGCTTCCATGATGCGAACAACTTTCTTTGCAGAAATCAAACGGCGCAAAGTAGCCCGGCGAACGTCAGGAGTAGTACCAATAGAAGAAGCATTTTCAGCAAGAGCAGTAGAATTGATTCCTTTTGTATAAGGAATTTCAATAACTTCACCACCCCATTCCTTCATAACGTCATAAACTTCGTCGCGGATTTTAGAAAGATAATTTGTTTTCCAGTCATCACCATGAATGATAAAATCAGGCTTAAGTCTTTTAAGGTTTGGCACATAACTCCAGTCTTCCTGAGGAACAACTTCACTTACCCCCTTAAGATTTTCAATAACATTCTTACGCTGTTCATAAGTAAGATAAGGAAGACGCTTGTGATTTACGATAGCCTTGTCGGTCAAAAGACCTACGATTACGTCTCCGTGTTTTGCCCCTTCATTGATGATGTTGATGATTCCCGGGTGAATAATATCACCAGTAAGACCTAAATAAACTTTCTTTGCCATTTTTTTCTCCCATAGTAATAATAATTTTCTTTTTCTAAAATACAAAGGGGAAAGCCTTCCCCTCGTCCCCACTACGTTGCGGCCTACCCCTTCAAACGGGGACACAAACAAGTTTGTTTCCCCGTAACGCCCCTTCAAAGGGCAATACAAGTATTTTATAACAAATTATATAACAGCTTGTAAATAGCAATTTGTTCAAATTTTATAATTTTTTATAAAATTTGAACAAATTTTGCTAAAAAATCTTATTTTTTTTGTATAAATTACAAATTTTAGACATTTTTTGAACAATTTCTTTTATTTTTATTCAAAACAGCTGTTCAAAAAACTAAAAAAAACACGTTATTGAACATAACAAATCTATTTTCTATAATTATTAAATGCTTCAGGAAAAAGAATTTGATATCCTTTCAAATATAGAATCATCACAAAAAATACCAACTCAACGGGCACTAGCCAGACTTACCGGTTATTCAATCGGAACAGTAAATTCCACGTTGTCACTGCTGGAAGAAAAAGGTTTTATGGAATCTGGACACATCACTAGTGCAGGTTTAGATGCACTTGAGCCATTTAGGGTTAAACGAATCATTTTTATAGCAGCTGGCTTTGGTACCCGACTAGTTCCAATTACATTGAACACACCAAAACCTCTTGTAAGGGTTCACGGCGAACGTATTATTGATTCTATGCTTGACGCGGCTAATCACGCAGGAATTCAGGAAATTTATATTGTACGAGGTTATCTAAGCGAACAGTTCGACCAGCTTCTGTATAAATATCCAAACATCAAGTTCATAGAAAACCCTGCATATAATGAAGCCAACAACATAAGTTCTGCAATGTGTGCCCGCTACAATTTTGGAAATTCTTATATCTGCGAAGCAGACCTCATCATAAAAAATCCAAAATTAATTACAAAGTATCAGTATCATTCCAATTATTGCGGTGTTAAATGCGAAAGAACTGATGACTGGTGTCTTTTTGTAAACAAGGGAAGAATTACTGGTGTAAGTGTTGGAGGATTTAATGCCTACAGAATGGTAGGTATCTCATACTGGACAGAGGAAGACGGCCGAAAGCTTGCGGATTGCATTCAGAAAGTTTATGAAATGCCAGGCGGAAAAGAAAAATACTGGGACAGTGTTCCTCTTGATGTATGCAAAACAGAATTCAACCTGAGCGTACGGGAATGCAGCTTTGACGATTTCACAGAAATTGATACTTTTAACGAATTAAAGGCTTTGGATCCAAGTTACAGCGTATAAAAAAAATTAAAAAAAAATTAAAATTACTATTGACCTTTTTTTCGTAATTTTGTATATTATAAACATCAACACGCGGCAGTCATATAACGGCTCATTATCTCAGCCTTCCAAGCTGATGACGAGGGTTCGACTCCCTTCTGCCGCTCTAAAGCGAACCAGTTTTGGTTCGCTTTTTTTTTATTTTAATGACATTGATGACACAAATCCTCAAAAAATATATAATTAAAAATCATGAAGAGATTTATTTTTGCACTACTTATTATTATCAGCGCATCTTTCTTATTTTCACAGGAAGCTTTAAAATCAATTGAAGAAAATTATTATGATTTCCTCTCATTAAAGGGAACAGTAAAACGACCAACACTTGGGTACAGAACTTTAAGCGACAGTGAATGGATTTATACAGAACAATTCATTTCAGATGAAGACGAAGAAGATTTCGAAGAAATTTCAATTCCTGAAAAATCAAAAAAAATAATTGCTCCCTGGAAAAACAATTTGCTTGGTGTGAAAAAATCCATCAATGGTTCTAAAAGACTGGCATTCAAATTGTACGGATTAGAATGGTATAACAGCATTAACTCAGAAACACCCTTTGGCCAGAATGACGGAGCATTATGGCAGGGCAAAGGATACAATTTAAAATTAACAACAGGAATTCGCTTTCAGGCATCTATTCTAGAACTTACGCTTAAGCCAGAATTCAGCTTTTCTCAGAACAAAGAATTTGACACAATTGGTGATGTAGACAATTATTCCTGGTGCAACAAGCGTTCTTTTATAAACAAAGAAATTTATGGAACTGATTACGATATACTCAATTATGCAGGTGGAAACATTGATCTTGTTCAACGTTTCGGTGACGGTCATGTAAAAACCTTTGATTGGGGAGATTCAGAAATCCGTCTAACTTTTAAGAACTTTACTCTTGGTTTTGGTACTCAAAAACCGTGGATTGGACCTGCAATGCTAAATCCTATGCTGGGAAGCAATAATTCTGGTTCCTATCCAAAATTTGATATTGGTTTACGCAGAACTCAATTACGAATTCCAGGTCTTAAGTGGTATTTAGGAGATATAGAAGGTCGTCTTTGGACAGGAACTTTATACGAATCTGATTATTTTGATGATGATTCTGATAATGATAAACGTATGATTCATGGTCTTTCTGTCAGCTACGCACCATCGTTTATTCCAGGTCTTTCAATTGGTGCCAACAGAATTTATATGACTTCATGGAAAACTTCTAATTTTAAATTTCTGGGAAAACTTTTTCTTATAAATAACGATAATGGTACTGACTCCGGAAATGATGAAGATCAAAAGGTATCTCTTTATGCTGACTGGATATTTCAAAAAATCGGTTTTGAAATATATGGAGAATATGGTTTTGATGATTTTTCTCAAAATAAAAAAACAGAACCGTTCCATACAGGTATTTATACTGTTGGCGTAAAACAATATATTCCTCTTCCGATAAACAAGCTTTTCCCAAAATTAAAAAAAGAACTGGATTTGCATAGTCAACTCATAATCGAAATTAATAATTTTGAAATGAGTCAGGATTATCAACTGCAGTTTCCATATCTAGGCTATTATTCTCATGGAGCTGTATCTCAAGGTTACACTAACCGAGGTCAAATATTAGGTGCAGGTTCTGGCTATTTTGGAAACAGCCAGTTCATCGAATATAAAGTTTATTATCCAAAAGGCTCTACATCTTTCCACTTTCACAGATATTGCCCAAACAACAATATAATTTTAAGTCAGGCAGTATATACTGCCGCAGAAAAAGGAAGTAAATTTCAGGCAGCATATTATCAAAACTACGAATCATATTACGACTTTGGAATTTCTACAAATATTTTTGTAACAAAAGCGCTTAACATAAATGCTGGCTTTGATTGGGTTGAAATATACAACTGGAGATATTATCAGGGAAGAGAAAAAAGAAATCTCCAGTTGAGTTTTGGAGCAAAATACAACTTTTTCTAAAAAACTAATTAGACAGATGCTTTGGCTGCGGATTCCGCAAAGTATACTGCAGCCACCACAATCTGGTAAAATATTTCATAGCAAAATATTTTATATTAGTGACATGAAGCTGTCTGGAAAGCTTTTTAAATTCACCGAAATTTCTATGAGTAATGCAGAGATTTACGTACCAGATTATTTTTTTCTGATCAAATTCTTTTCTAGAAATTTTTCCTAAACCGTATTTTGAAATTACATACTCGTGAATATCCATTACTGATTTTGCAAAACTGTAAGCCTTTTCAAAATTTCCAGAATTACTGATTGAAGAAGAAATAACACGATAAGCAGCAAGTTGTTCATGAAAATAATGACATTTGCAATGCTTTGCGATTGAAAGCCACACTCCTCTATCAAATGTCTGAAATTTCAAATTAATAAAATCATCAATGTTACAATATTTATCATATTCAGATTTTCGAAAAATGATAGTTAATGCACCAATGGATGCAAAACCCATAAGTGCATCATACCATTCATCATTTTGATTTTTATCAAAATCCTTGATAACATCTGACTGTTTTACACCATTTTCATCGATTGTATAGTAATCACTGCAAACTAAACCGTAATCGTCATGTTCTTCAAGAAATGAAATCTGAATTTGAAGCTTGTTTTCATTAGACCAGACATCATCGCTTTCTAAAACGGCAATATACTTCCCCTGAGCCTGCTGCAAAAGATACTTGTAGCTTTTTAATAAACCCTGATTTTTTTCATGGGTAAACACCTTAATTTTATCTGGGTACCGTTCCTCATATTCTTTTGCAATTTTAAGAGTATTATCCGTGGAGCAATCATCATTAATCAATAATTCATAACTATAATCACATTTTTGACTTAATGCAGACTCAATTGCCTGTTTAATAAACCGTTCATGATTATAAGTTGGCATAAGAATAGAAACTAATGGATTCACAATAACACTCCACAAAAAAATTAAAATCTATCTTGTTTCGATAGTTGCAACACCTTTATCAAATTTAATCTTAAAATCACAATTTTCAAGTGTTGAAAGCCTATGTGCAATTGCAATGATGGTTATTGAACCTTTTAACTTTAAGATTGTTTCTGTAATACTCTTTTCTGTCTCATTGTCAAGAGCAGAAGTTGCTTCGTCAAGTACAAGAACAGTAGGATCCTGATACAACGCCCTTGCAATACCAATTCGCTGTCTCTGGCCACCAGAAAGACGGGCACCACGATCACCAACATTTGTATTTTCTTTATCGGGAAGAGCATCAACAAAATCTTTTAACTCAGCCATTTCAATAACTTTCTTGATTTTTTCATCATCTACACAATCAGCAGGAACACCAAAAGCTATATTTTCCTTGATTGTTCCGTCAATCAAATATATTGTTTGAGGGACATATGAAACGTTATTAAGCCAACCAGAAAGATTGGAATAGATATCAACACCATCAACATAGATACTTCTTTCAACAGGTGGCAACAAACCAAGAAGAATGTCAACAAAAGTAGTTTTACCGGCACCAGATGGTCCTACAATACCAACAAATCCACCTTTCGGAATTTCAAAAGCAACTTTATTTAATACTAGCTCTTCCTTAGAAGGATAATGGAATGATAAATCCTTCACAGAAATATTTTCATTAAAGATAAGATTTTCTTTTGCCTTATCATAGATTTTTCGTTCGTCTTTATCTTTATTTTTCTTTACGGCAATGAGATCAGTGTAAATTTCTTCAAAAAGAGGCATCTTAAATTTATTTGTATTATAAAGACCGACAATTTTATTGATACTTGGCATTAATCGTACCGCAGCAAGAGCCAGAACTCCTAACGTTGGTATCAATGATTTTGGATCAACATTCATGAAAATTTTTACCGCAACAAGTACAATAATGCCACCTATACATAACATTTCAATTACGGTCTTAGGGATTTTATTAGCAAACAAAAACTTTGCTAAACTGTTAGCAAATTTTTCATAGCTTAATGCAAATTGATCGGTAAAATATGCTTCTGTCTGCATAACTTTTGTTTCTTTTAAAGAGAAAAATCCCTGATTAACCCATTTTCCAATTTCAGCAGTATATTTATTCTGAATCTGTCCTTCTCTTACAACAATATGCCTGAAATGATTAAGAATGAGAATAATTACTGGACCTAAAATAAATGCAATCACAACTGCGAGAAACCAGTCCATAATCATTATCAAAATCCAGATAATAAAAATTGTAATAATTTCCGTAATTATTCCCAATGTATTTATGAGAATATCTGAAAACACAATACTAGCACCTGTAGTAATATTTCTTGCTATTATGGAAATGTTTGTATTTACATGATATAAATAAGGCTTATTCATGTAATAGGCATATAGTCGTTTACAATAATCTTTCTGATTTGTTGTAGAAAACTTAATCTGAATTTTATTCTGAAAAAGAATAAGAGCATTTTTTATAATATAAAAAATCACAATCAAAACAGAAAAATACAAAATTAAATCTCTATGAGTTTTTATTCCTAATTTTTCCAGCAACAAAGAAAGTTTAGGAACTTTTTCTACAACAGCAGGACTGTTAATAACAGCAATAAGCGGATAAAGAAGACCAATTCCTACTGCTTCCATAAAGGCACAAACTAACATCAAAACTATTAAACCAGCTGCAAAACGCATTTGTTTTGGAGTTAAAATCGTAAATATCTTAAAAAATGACTTCATAATAAGACCTATATTCTAAAACATTTTTTTCAAAAAAACCACATTTATTGAAAAAAAACAAATTAAAAACAAAAAACTATAAATCTTCTATAAAATTGAATATATTCAAGACACTTTCCTGCCATGAAATATATTTGATTCCACCAGATTTTGGATAATTTCCAGCTTTATACAAAGAAATCCATTCTTCTATTTTTTCAGCCAGATTTTCAGGAGAATTTCCTTCAAAATAGAAAGCATTATCCTGAGCAACTTCACGGAAAATCGGAATATCACGGATAATCAAAGGCTTTTTATAAATTGCGGCTTCTATAAGGGCAAGACCAAAACCCTCTGTTCTGGAGGCAAAAATTACACAATCGCACTTCTGATACTGTTCAGCAAGTTCTTTGTCACTTATTCCCTGATTGTACCAGAAAAGCTTTTTTCCAAGCTGTTCATTATTTTCAATTAAAGCCTTAGCTTTTTCAGCTTTCCAGCCGTATTTTCCTACAATTGAAAGTGTAACATTCAACTGTTTTTTCCATAAAATATCAAACGCCTGAACCGCAAGATCATACATTTTGCGAACTTCAACCGTACTCACCATAAGGAAACCGATTGTCTCAGAATCCCTTACATTCTCTGTAAAATCAACAGGTTTAAAATCAACTCCAAGATGAGTATATGACATTTTTAGATTTTTATTTGTCTTTATTTTTTTCTCATCAATATATTTTTTAAAATCTTTTAATACAGAATTAGAATTGCAGATGACTCCATCAGCTTTGGCAAGCTGGGCAAGATATTTTTCGTAATATTTGTAAAATTTCATTGAACCGTTAAATTCAGGAAAAAGAACAGGTATCAAATCATGAAGGAAGAAAACCAGTTTACATCCTCTTTTCTGAATCTTTCTAAAAAAACGGTTATTAGAATCTGCGATTCCCTGAGTTACTTCCGCAGATAAAAATACGTCATTTTCAGAAGGAACAACGATTTTTTTAGTATTAAGCTCATAAAACCCAAGAAACTGTTTACCTGTAACAGGAACAATTTCATATTCATTCTGAACAACAGGAAGAAATTCTTGAATTTTAGAAACAACACGGCAGATTCCAGCAAACCGTTCACATTTTGAAAGATAAGTTACATCCAGATACAAATATTTTTTTTCATCAGAACTGCACTTTGCTCCAAAAACATAATATCTGACAAAACTCAAAAAATCTTTTGGTTTATATCCGTTGAATCTATAGAAACGCACAACAGGATGATAAATAAAACCAAATGTTTTTTCAAAAAGTGAATACAATTTTTTCATGTTATTCATCTACCTTATTTTCAAATTTTGTATAGTCCGGAAAGAAATACATTTCAACTTCACCGGTAGCACCATTTCGCTGCTTTGCAACAATACATTTTGCATCCTGCACAGGATTTTTTTCATCAGAAATTTTTCTATCGCGATGAAGAAACAGAACAACATCAGCATCCTGTTCAATGGAACCAGAACCACGAAGCTGAGCAAGATTAGGAGCTTCTCCTTCTGCATCTCGTGAAACCTGACAAAGAGTAACAATCGGAATATCAAGCTCACGAGCAAGAGCTTTTAAGGATTTTGAAATTTCAGAAATATTTTCCCATGTATTTGGACTAGGCTTTTCAACTGAAATGAGACCAATGTAATCAATAAAAATAATCTGAACGTGATTATCTTCAACCATTCTTCTGGCACTGGCACGTATATCAAGCAAAGGCATGTTAGGAACATCACAAATCCATAAAGGTGAACTGTAACATTTTCCTGCAGCATCCTGAATTTTCTGCAAATCCTGCATAGAAAGCATACCTTTACGGAGTTTTCCACTAGGAACTTTAGAAACCTGAGAAATTAAACGCTGACCAATAGACTGTTTTCCCATTTCAAGAGAAAAGAAACCGCAAGGAATATGTTTTTCTACAGCAATTTCCTGCATCATTGAAAGCGCAAATGCAGTTTTACCAATAGAAGGTCTGGCACCAATAATAATAAGCTCCGATTTCTGAAATCCGCTTGTCATGGAATCAAGCTTAGAAATTCCAGATGGGATTCCTGTAAGCTGACTGTTATTCTGGAAACGCTGTTCAATAAGGGTAACTGTTTCATTTACAACTTGTGGCATTGTCCAAATTTTAGAAGATTCACTATTATTTGTAAGCGCAAAAATCTTCTGGCTTGCCTTTTCCATGATGTCTTTGGCATTATTCGTTTCATCAAAGGCTAAAGTGCGCAATTCCGCAGAAAGCTTGATCAAATCTCTGCGTGAAGCACATTCTAAGACAATGCCAACGTAATAATCAATGTTTGCACTGGAAGGAACAAGACCTGTAAGAGTTGCAATATAGGCAGCTCCACCCGCCTGTTCCAGTTTATTTAATTTTGTAAGTTCATTAATGACAGTAAGAGTATCACCACGGACATTCTGCTTAAAAAGAGAAAGAAGCCCTTCATAAATCAACTGGTTCTGGAGGCTGTAAAATCTGTCTGGACGTAACCGAGTTATGATATCAGACATGGCATCCCAATCCAGTAAAATCGCGCCAAGAACAGCCTGTTCCGCATCCAGATTATGAGGCGGTACTTTATCTTTCAATGATATATCCATAAAAGTTTACTCCCGTACATTAATTATAGCATACTTTATGTCATAAGACGACAAAGGCGACAAATCAATAAAGAGATCCGTCGCCTAAGTTTAAATATTCAGATTAAAAAAGAAAAATTATTCAGCTTTTGCTTCTTCTTTCTTTTCTTCAGCTGGAGCATCTTTCTTTTCAACAGATTCACCAGCACCACTCTGTGCTTTTACAGCAATCTTGATTTCAGCTACAGCAGCTTCGTAAAGCTTTACTGTTGCATGGTAGTTACCTACAGACTTGATTGCAAGACCAGGAATTTCAATGCGTTTACGTTCAATTTCATAACCCTGTTTAGCCAAAGCTTCTGAAATAACTGTAGAAGTAACAGCACCGTAAAGTTTTCCATTTGCACCAGCTGGCATTTCGAGAACCAATTCCAAAGCTTCAAGCTTTTCTTTAAGGCTCTTAGCGTTCTGGCGTTTAACTTCCTTACGAGCTTCAATTTCTGCTTTTCTTGCTTCGAACATAGCAGCAGTTGTTTCGTTGTAAACTACAACAAGATTTCTTGGAAGAAGATAGTTGCGTGCATAACCATTAGCAACGTTCTTTACATCACCTTCTTCACCAAGGTGTTTTACATCTACGTTAAGAATAACTTTCATTTTTTCAAGCTCCTCTTGATTTTTCTTTGCCGGCGTCACCAGGAGTTGGATCGCCGGACATTCTATAAAATTTACTGAAATTATTCAGCTACGAATGGCAACAAACAGATTGCACGTGCACGTTTGATAGCACCAGAAAGTTCACGCTGGTGTTTTGCACAAGTACCAGTGATGCGGCGTGGAAGAATCTTACCACGCTCTGTTGTAAAGCGACGAAGACCATCAGAATCCTTATAGTCAATCTTTGCTTTATTTGCACAGAAACGACAAACCTTCTTGCGGAAGAAAGTCTTGTTCTTTGCACGTCCACCGTCACGAGCTTCGTCTTCACGGCCTTCATTTTCTACAGAAGCAGCTTTCTGTTCTACTTCTTTTTCTACATACATATCTTTGTTTTCTTCTGACATAGTTTACTCCAGATTAGAAAGGAATATCTTCAGGGAAATCTCCACCTGACATTCCAAAGGAATCATTACCAAAATCCGGCATTGAATTAGCTGCTGGCTGACCAAAATCATTTCTTGGCTGGAATCCACCTGATGCACCCCCGGCAAAGCTGTTACTGCTCTGACCGCCATCAGTTCTTCCGCCTAAAAGCTGAACGCTGTTTGCTACGATAGAAATTCTACTGAACTTCTGTCCGTCTTTTTCCCAACGATCCTGCTTCAAATAACCATCAACAGCAATCTGTTTTCCTTTAGTCAAATAAGGCTTAAGGTTTTCTGCCTGTTTTCCCCAAATGGTAACATCAAAGAAGTTAGCTTCTTCTATCCAGTTACCGCTTGCAGCATCTTTTCTACTGCGATTTACGGCGATGCTTACATTTGCTCTAGCCTGTCCGTTAGAAACATACCCAAACGAACGTTCGTCGTTTCCAACATCTCTTGTTAATCTTCCAACTAAAACAACATGGTTCAAGTCTGTCGCCATAAATTACCTCTATTAAAATTATTTTTCTTCGAGTTTTACGAAGAGGTATTTAAGAAGGTTCATCTGAATCTTAAATGCCTTATCAATTTCTGTGATTTTGCTTGGATTAAGCTTAAGTGTAAACAATACAAAACGACCACGTTTTTCCTTGTTTACTTCGTAAGTAAGGTCACGGTCACCGAAAAGTTTTTCTTCTTCGATTTCTGCGCCAAAAGATGTAAGTGTGCTGCGTACTTCTTCAGCAGCTTTCTTTGACTTTTCTTCATCTAAAGGGAAGATAGTCATCAATTCATACTTTCTCATTAGTATCTCCTTATGGACTTATGGAAGCTCTACGAGCCTCAAGGGGTGTTTTATTACTATACTTATTTGTGGGATAAAGGTCAATATAATAAATTCATTTGTAAGATGGTTTGTAAGATGGTTTAAATTTTCTCTCTACAGATTTTGATTTCTGAAAAAAAAATACATATACGATACTAAAAAAAACATGACAATTCCGTTCTTGACCCCTCTAAATACTGATTGTATAATAGAAAATATGTTTAATTTAAGAAAACTTTTTGCTTTTTTGATTTTCGTCCTAACAATTCAAAACATCTATTCAATTTCCAAAGAAAAGAAATACGATGAACTTCTTAAAACAGGAACACCAGCAGAAATTTCAGAAGTTTTATCAACAGATAATGATTTTTATCGTACAACATTCGGAAAAAAACGAAATTCTATTCTTATGCAGGCACTTGAATATGACAGACCTTATGAGGTTATCAGACTCTTGTCTCAGTCTGGTGTAAAAATGAATGAAAGAAACAAAGATAAGATGGATGCGGTCATGTTTGCCTGCGCATACTCTACTCAGGAAAAGGTTATAAAATATGTTATTCGCAGAGCCACAAAACCAGAAGACATTAAAAACAGACTCTTAAAAACCTCTGCTACAGGGAAGTCCCCGGCTGATTATGCCCGGGAAAATCCAGATAAAACAGCATTAAAGGTTATAAATATTCTTTTAGGACTTGAGCAGGAAACTGAAAACGAAGAAACTTCTGAGCAGCCAGAAACAGAACAGCAGAAAGCAGAAATTCCAGAAGAAACTCAGCAGGAAGAACCTGAACAAGCTCCATTAGAGGAGGATGTACCATCTTCACCTTCTATAAATTACAACCAGGTTTATCTTTATGACTTTGCACCGATTGATCAGGAAATTGAGCCGGAAGAATCGGAAAATTCAGATTTCTATGCAAAAATAGAAAATCCCGACAAACGTGACAGAAATGGCCGAACAAAACTTATGCTTGCTGTAAAAGACGGGAATGACTGGGAAGTAAAATCACTGATACAATCTGGAGCAAACGTAAATCTTCAGGACAAGGATGGATGGACAGCCTTGATGTATGCCGCAAGATTCCAGAATAATATTGAACTGACAAATACATTACTTTCAAGTGGTGCTGATCCAAAAATTCATAACAAATATGGTTCCAGCGCTATGCAGTTAGCTTCCAGCTATTCTAACAATCCTGCTATTCTAAAACGCATATTAGAAGAATTAAACGAGGATTCTACAGAAGTATTCAAATCATTCATTCTTGCCATTACAGCAGGAGGAAATAATCCTGTAACACAGATTGGAAAACTTAAAGTTTTTATTGAACACGGGGTTCCGGTCAATAGATTTTATGAAGGTAAAACACCTTTGATGTACGCCTGTGAGTTTGCAACTACAACAGAAGTCATAAAACTTCTTTTGGACAATGGCGCTATGACAAAAGTAAGAACAGGAGATGGAAAAACAGCATTCAATTTTGCAGAATTAAACACACATCTGGAACACAATGATGTTTACTGGTCATTAAACGGGAAATAAGGAAATTCAATGAGAATTACTGGTGGTAAATTAAAAGGAAGAGTTATTAAATGTCCGGATGGTGTAATTAGACCTGCAATGGACAGAATGAGAGAATCAGTTTTTGCAATATTAGGTGATCTTGACGGAAAATCATGGCTGGACCTTTTTAGTGGTTCAGGAACAATTGCTATCGAAGCTGTTAGCCGGGGTGCATCCCATGTTGAATTATGTGAAAAAGACCGTATAAAGGTAAATACTGTTCTAGAAAACGTAAAAGTGACTGAAAAGGAATGTGGTGTAAAAATTCAATGTCATTTTATGCCAGTTGAATATTTTATAAAAAGATGCAAAAATCAATTTGATTACATTTTTTTTGACCCACCCTTTCCCTATAAATTTCATGAACAGCTTATTGCTGATGCAGACAAAAAAGGAATATTAAAAACTGATGGAATGATAATGGTTCACAGACCAGAAGAACATTTTATGCCAGAAAAAATAGGAAACCTGACACGATGCGACCAAAGGATTTATGGAAGATCAATTGTTGATTTCTATAAATATTAATTTATTTCTGGCGGTTATATTTGACATTTCCTAGGTAAATGAATAAATTAAAAATGAGAAGAAATATTTAGATGAAAAATATAACGAAAGATTCTCTAAAAGATCAGATTGATCTTAAAAACGGTTCAGAGGGATTTATAAAGGTAACAGATAATCCAGTCTCATCACTAAATTCTGAACAAAAAGTTATCTTAAACCGGAAAGGAAATATCCTTTTTAATCAGGGTGATATTGAAAGCGCTAGAAGAATTTTCACTACAACTGGATATTCTGATGGACTTACAAGAGTCGGAGATATATACAAGGAGAAAAATGAGAGTTTAAAAGCATTAAAACAATATGTACTTGCCCATAACAAAAGCAAATCAGAACCACTGTATGAAAAAATGGCAGAAATAATTTCATGCCTTTTAAAAGAATAATTTAATAAATGCTATTTAAATATATCAAAATTGTATCATGGAGAAAAAATGGATGATTTATACGAAACGGAAATCAATCAGGATGAACTGATTTTTCCAAAACAAGAAGAATTAATAAATAATGGTCAAGAGAAAGATGAAAAATCCACAATAATTTCTGATTTTTCTGTAAAAGGATATCAGTTATTAAAAGCTAATGATATTCAAGGTGCTATAAACAGTTTTAAGAACATCCTGGAACTAGATTCCAACAATAACTATGCACTTGTTGGATTAGGAGACTGCGAAAGAAAACAAAATAATTTTCTTGCAGCAATAAATCATTATAACAGTTGTTTAACATACCATCCGAGTAATAATTATGCACTTTTCGGATTAGCTGACTGCTACAAGGCTTTGAATCAATATAGGAAAGCCATTGAAATTTGGGAACAATATTTAATTCACGATGACAGAAACATTACGGTACTAACTCGCGTTGCAGATGCCTACAGAAAGATCCATGATTTTAAACGTTCAAAGGATTTATATCTTAAAGTTATGGAAATGGAACAGGATAATGCTTATGCCCTCATTGGACTTGGTCATCTGCATTACGATTTTAAAGAATATAGGGATGCTCTTTATTACTGGACAAAAATGTACGAAGTAAATAAAGAAAATCTGGATATCCGTATTTTTACTTCGATTGGTAACTGCCATAGAAAACTAAAAACATTTGACAAAGGTGTTTTCTTTTTTGAAAAAGCTTTAGAAATGGATCCTAAAAATTTCTATGCATTATTTGGATTGGCTGACTGTTACCGTGGTATGAATCAACAGTATAAATCAATAGAATATTGGAATAAAATTCTTGATATTGATCCGCAGAATAAAGTTATTCTTACTCGTATTGGGGATGCCTATCGAAACACTGGAAACTATCAGGCTTCTTATGATTACTACACTCGTGCATTGAACATTGATTTTGATATATACGCAGCTCTAGGTCTGGCTCTTCTTTGTAAAGGCGAAGGAAAATACGAAGAAGCAGCGGAAAAACTTTCTGGACTCATCAAGAATGATCCAAAAAACTACAGGCTTTACATAGACCTGGCAGATTGTTACGTTCAGCTTAATAATAAAAAACAAGCTATTGCTACACTTGAGTCATTTCAAAAATATGGAATGCGCAGTACAGCAGTAAATGAAATGCTTAATAAATTAAAGACTAACAAACCAATTTTATAGTTTTATGGAAAAGATAATACTCCCAGGGCTTTTGCCAGATGAAATTACGGAATCTCTTAATCTTCAGCAGAAATTTCGCGGGCTTCAGATTTTTAAATGGATTGGTTCTGGTACAACATCTTTTGATCAGATGACAAACCTTTCAAAAGATGTTCGTCAGATGCTTTCTGAAAGAGCTGTTTTACGTTCATCAAAAGTTACTCAGACTTTAAAAGATCCTGACGGAACAATAAAACTTCAGATTACATTAAGTGACGGACGAGCAGTAGAAACAGTTCTCTTAACGGACAAAGAAGGACGAAAAACCGCCTGTGTTTCATGTCAGGCTGGCTGTGCAATGAAGTGCGCTTTTTGTCAGACTGGAACACTGGGACTTGCCAGAAACCTTACACCAGCCGAAATCGTTGAACAGTTTCTTTTCCTTGAACAGGAATGCGGCCATCTTGATAACATCGTTTTTATGGGGATGGGGGAACCAATGATGAACCTTGAGGGTATCAGGAAAGCCATTGCTGTTCTTACTGATAAAAGAGGAAGAAATCTGAGCGGACGCAGAATAACCCTGTCTACTTCCGGAATTATAAAGGGAATTTATGATCTTGCTGATAATGGACCGAATATCAGACTTGCAGTTTCCCTTACAACTGCAAATGAAGATTTGCGTACAGAGCTTATGCCTGTAAATAAAGGAAACCCTTTGCCAGAACTGCGAAAAGCCATTGATTATTATGCAAAAAAATCTGGCAGGCGTGTAACACTGGAAGCAGCTTTACTTGCCGGTAAAAATACTGATAAAGAAAGTGCAGAAAAAATGATTTCTTTTGCAAAGGGTATTGACGTAAACGTAAATCTTATACCCTGGAATCCGGTGGCAACCTTGCCTTTTACAGAACCGTCCAATTCAGAAGTTCATTTTTTTGTGAATTATCTTGAAAAAGCTGGGGTAAACGTAACACTTCGTACTAAACGAGGCAGAAAAATCGGTGGTGCCTGCGGTCAGCTGGGAAAAACATCAGAATCGTCTGATAAATAATTTAATTATGATTTCACTTGCTAACAAATCGTAAGTAACATATAATTAAAGTATCCGTATTCAGGAGTTATTAAATGCAGAAAAAGATTTATGTTGCAGGAATGTTTGATCCAGATACAGCAGGAAAAGTAGATGCAGCTGTAAAAGCAGTTGCAGGCGTTACAAGTGTTGTTTCTAACCATGAAAAATCGCAGGTTCTTGTTGATTTCGATGAAGGAACAGCAGGTATTGAAGACGCTATTAATTCTGCAATTTCCAGCACTGGTGTAGACGTTTTAGGCTAATATGAAACTTGCAATTCTTGATGGAAGAGCAGTGAATCCCGGCGATTTAAGCTGGGATTCTTTCAATAAATTTGCAGATGTTTCAGTTTATCAGGAAACTCCTGCCGATCTTGTTACCAGCCGCATCGGTGATTCTGAAGCCATTCTACTAAATAAAATAATCATTAATTCAGAAGTTCTCAAATCTTGTAAAAATCTTAAATATATTGGTGTACTCGCAACCGGATACAACGTTATCGATATTGATGCCGTAAAAAAAGCTGGAATTTGCGTTACAAATATTCCGGCTTACAGCACAATGGCAGTAGCACAGCACGTTTTTGCACTTATAATGCATTTTTCAAATCATGTCGCATTACATAATGATTCTGTACAGAACGGAAACTGGATAAAAAGCCCTATTTTCTGTTACTGGGACAAACCATTGATTGAATTAAGTGGAAAAACTCTTGGAATTTTAGGCTATGGAAACATAGGAAAGCAGGTTGAAAAAATAGGAATTTCTCTGGGAATGAACGTAATTGTCTGCCCTCACCGCCCTAACGGAAACAAAAACTGTGTTACACAGGAAAAACTTTTTGCAGAATCAGATTTCCTTAGCCTTCATGTTCCTATGAACAGCGAAACAGCTGGCATCATCAATGAAAAAACAATATCTTCCATGAAAGATGGCGCATACATCATAAACACAGCCCGTGGCGGACTTGTTGATGAACAGGCAATAAAAGCCGCACTGGAATCAAAAAAACTTGCCGGCTACGCAGCAGACGTAATCAGCGAAGAACCAATGATTTCAGCAAATCCATTATTACACGTTGAAAACTGCGTGCTTACACCGCACATTGCCTGGGCTCCCCTGGAAACAAGAAAGCGCTGCATGGACATAGGACTTTCAAATTTTAAAAGCTGGCTTAGTGGTAAACCTGTAAATACGATTTACTGATTTCTGCAACTTGCAAACAGACAGTCAATCGACTATAATAGAACAAATATAAAATATTGGGAGAATAAATAAATTATGGGAAAGACAATTGCTCAGAAGATTTTTGAAAAACATCTTGTTGACACACCATTTCCAAACACATATGTATTAAAGCTTGACCGCGTATTCTGTCATGAAATCACTACTCCAATCGCTATCAATGACCTTGTTGAACGCAATATGGACCGTGTATTTGACAACACAAAAATCAAGGCTGTAATTGACCACGTAACACCTGCAAAGGATTCTAAAACAGCAGAACAGGGAAAAATTCTTCGTGACTGGGCAAGCCGTCAGGGAATCAAAGATTTTTTTGATATCGGTTGCAACGGTGTTTGTCATGCAATTTTCCCAGAAAAAGGATATGTACGTCCTGGCTTTACAGTAATCATGGGTGACAGTCACACTTGTACACACGGTGCATTTGGTGCATTTGCTGCCGGTGTTGGTACAACTGACCTTGAAGTTGGTATTCTTAAGGGCGTTTGTTCATTCCGAGAACCAAAATCTATTAAATTTGTTTTGAACGGAACACTTAAACCAGGTGTATTCGCTAAAGATGTTATTCTTTACCTTATAAGTAAAATCGGCGTAAACGGCGCAACAAACTGTGTAGTAGAATTCACAGGTCCAATCATCGACAATTTTGATATGGAAAGCCGCATGACACTCTGTAACATGGCAATTGAAGCTGGTGGTACATCAGGTATCTGTTACCCAGATAAAAAAACTGTAGATTATCTTTGGGAATTCATAAAAGACGATTACGCATCAAAAGAAGCTGCTGTAGAAGATTATAAACAGTGGCGTTCTGATGATGATGCAAAATATGAAAAGGTTTACACATACGATCTTTCTGACCTTGAACCTGTATGTACAGTTGGTTATAAGCCAGATCAGGTTAAAAAGATTTCAGAAATGAACGGTACAAAAGTAAATCAGGTTTACATTGGTTCATGTACAAACGGACGTATCAGCGACCTTCGTATTGCAGCAGAAGTTCTTAAAGGACACAAGCTTGCAGAAGGAGTTCGCGGTATCGTAAGTCCAGCTACACCAAAAATCTACAAAATGGCTGTTGAAGAAGGTCTTATCAGCATCTTCCTAGACGCAGGTTTCTGTGTAACAAACCCAACTTGTGGTGCTTGTCTTGGGATGAGTAACGGTGTACTTGCAAACGGAGAAGTTTGTGCTTCTACAACAAACCGTAACTTTAATGGTCGAATGGGTAAAGGTGGTATGGTTCACTTGATGAGTCCTGCAACAGCTGCAGCAACAGCTATCACAGGAATAATCTCTAACTCACCACTTTATAAATAATTCTGGGAGGAATTAAAAATGAAACAATTTGGCGGTAACGTATTATTTCTTGATCGTTCTGACATCAACACAGATGAAATTATCCCTGCAAAATATTTGACAGAAATTTCAAAACAGGCTCTTAAACCATATCTTCTTGAAGACTTGAAGCTTGATGGTTTTAATCCAAAAACTGATGTTGCAGGAAAAAAAGTAATTATTACTCGCGAAAATTTTGGATGCGGTTCATCTCGTGAACATGCTCCCTGGGCTTTGGAAGTTAACGGCATTTATGTTGTTGTTGCCACAAACTTTGCCCGCATTTTCCGCCAGAATATGTACAACTGCGGAATGATGGCAATTGAAATGGACAAAAAATCAATTGAAGATATGTTCAAGACATTTGCAGACAAAGACGCAGAATGCAAGATTGTATTCAACGATGACGGCACAGCAAAAGTAAAACTCATCGCTGGTTCACTTTCTAAGAGCTACCCTTTCAAGCTTGATGATTTTGAAAGAGCTCTTGTAGAAAAAGATGGCTGGATTGGTTTTGCTGATTCTAAATACTAAGCTTTTATAAAAACCTGATTATAATCCACAGATGACACATGATAACAATTTATGATGCGTTCTTCTGTGGATTTTTTTTATCTTTTTGTACAGGCGGTATAAATGAATAAACGATACTACAGGCTTATAAAACCGCGTTTTAAAAGCTCTGCAATAATCTGATCAACAATCTGTTCTGGATTATAATTTGCAGTATCAATGATAAGGTCGCAGAAATCGTATTTATTGTTGTCAATCTGGTAAAGCTTCATATATCTCTTTGAATCTTCACTGTCACGCATTGAAGTAAAGTCTTTTATCTGCTGTAAATCACCGCCTTCACGTTTTAAAATTCGGTTTGCACGTGTATCATCGCTGGCAAAAAGATACACTTTTAAATCAGCTTCTTTTAACATCCAGATTGCAAGACGACTGCCAAGAACACATGATTCAGCCTTTGCAAGCTCAACCTGATGAGTATCAACATAAACATCATACTGGTCATCAGTTTTTGCGTTCTCAATAACCTGAGCAAGAGTCAGCCCCTTTTCTGCCGCTAGCTGACGGAATGTATAGTTTATAAGCTTTATTCCAAGCTTTTCTGAAAGCAGCGTGCTGACTGTTGTGTTTCCGCAGCCAGATTTCCCGCTTATTGCAATTCTTACTTCATTATTTAATTTCATAGCATCCTCTTTCTTATTGAATCTATAGATTTACTCTACGTTTTTACTCTGTTCCCTGATATTTTCAAGAGCATCTTTTGCAGTAATTACCATTGCACCTACTTCGCTGAACTGATTTTTGCTGCCGATTGTATTAATTTCACGGTTTGTTTCCTGGCAGATAAAGTCAAGGCGTTTTCCGGGAGCAGGATTAACCATAAGTTCGTCACGCATTGCCTTCAAATGACTATGAAGCCGCACAATTTCTTCATTTATTGTATATTTCACAAGCATTGCTGCAGTTTCTGTCATAATACGGTTTTCGTCAGTATTATCACCAAGCAGTTCATTAAATTTCTTTGTTATCATATCCTTAAAATAACATTCCATTTTTGGCTGCCATTCCTTAAAAAAAGCAGCACATTCATCAAGTTTACAAAGTTTTTCAAGAAGGTCTGCTTTTAAATTTTCACCTTCTCTGTTTCTGTCTGCAATAAACTTATCATAAGCCACCTTAAACACAGGAGAAATCAGCGCTTTGTACTTTTCAATATCATAAGTTTTATTTACGTTAAGAACACCAGGCTGACTTATAATCAGACTTAACGGAATATTTTCCACTGAATAACCGCAGGCATCCGCAACCTTTTTGATTGCATCCTGATATGCTTTTGCCACAGCAGAGTCAGCAATAACTTCTGTATCAGATTCAAGCTCTTTTACGCGAATGTAGACATCAACCTTGCCGCGCAAAACCTTTTCTGAAATCAAAGAACGGAAATAACTTTCCAGCTGATTTAAAAAAGGAGGCAAATTAACTGTTAAATCAAGAAAGCGGGAATTAACAGATTTTATTTCTACAGAAACGACAGCATTTTGAATTGCCTGTTCTTCGTAACCGTAACCTGTCATACTAGTCATAATATTACCTCTTAAGCTCTTTTAAAATTTCCTGGCCTAAAATCCAGTTATTGCCAGCTCCCATCGTAACAAAAAGTAAGCCATCTGGATATTTTGATTTATCAAGGGAATTGTTCAATTCAGAAAGTACAAAATTTTTTGCATCAAGAATTTCTGAAAAATAATTTACGCAGGAATGATGTTTTTTTGTTTCTTCAAAAAGAGTATTTCCTGTAATTTCAAAATCAGCAGGATTTTCCCGGGCAGATGAATATATTTTATGAAGAATCACCATGTCTGCAGCTCCAAAACTGGATGCAAATTCCTTAAGGAGAGCCTGAGTTCTTGAATAAGTGTGGCTCATAAAATCAACAATAATTTTGCGCCCTTTATAAAAATCGCGAAAACCGTTTAATGTAGTTTGTACAGCAGTAGGATGATGACCGTAATCATCGATTACAACAACAGAAGTTCCGTCATTAGTAAAAGCTTTGCCGATAATTTCGCTGCGACGTTTTCCACCACTAAATGCAGCCAGGCCTTTCTTTATGTTTTCCTTATAATCAGATGGATTTTTTCCGTCCGTCGTTAAAAGCTCACAGGCCATTGCAGTCGCTGCAACAGCATCAAGAACTTCATGCTTACCAGGAACAGAAAGATAAAGTTCACAATCCTTAAAAAGATTGATTTTAAATTTATTTTTTTCGTCCTCAACCTTTCCAAATTCAAGATGATAATCACCGGCAGCGTTTTCACCGTAAGGAATAAGCTGAATGTCAGGACGTTTGTTGCGGGCAATTTCCGCAGTTTCTACAGCACCTTTGTCATCGGCACAATAAATAAGCTGGCCATTTTCTGGAAGCTTGCAGATATAATCAACAAATGCATTTCTGATATCTTCATAAGTGGGATAATAATCCTGATGGTCAGGCTCCACAGAAGTAAGAATGATTTTCTGAGGACAAAAAGACATAAAATGCCGCTGATATTCGCAGGTTTCTGCAACAAAGTAAGTACGTTCAGCAGTATCACAATCAGGAGAAGTATATGTACAGTTGTTGCCAAAAGAATTGATAACGCTGCCAGCAAGAACCTGAGCAGGCAAATCAAGTTCCTTAAGAATAGTTCCTGTAAGCCCTGTTGTAGAAGTCTTTCCGTGAACACCACAGATTCCTGCGCTGTAAGAGCGTTCAGAATATGAACCAAGAGCCTGAGTATACAAAAGACATGGAAGATTTTTTTCTGAAGCTGCAATCAAATCTGGATTCTGGTCCAGTTTATATGCAGAAGAATAGACAACGTATTGAACTTTATCAGTGATATTTTTTTTAGAAAAAGGAAGAGCCTTTAATCCAAGCTTTTCAATGATTTCATCTGTGTAAAAACGTTCGCTGACATCACTTCCTGTAATAACAGCGCCACGCCTGTGCAATATTTCAACAAGGGCGGCCATTCCGGTTCCTTTGATACCAACAAAGTGAATGTGAACGCCCTTAATGCTTTCTGGTAATTTCAATTCAGACATAAGTTTATTTTACCGTAATCACAGAATGTGTGCAAACGAATGATTAAACAAGACTTAAATAAATCTGATCTGCAAGGCCAAAGCCAGCATTTTTAGTCATGCTTGCTGCATATTCATCAAAAAGCATGTCGTTGTACATTTCACCGGCAAAATCTGAACCGCCAAGTGCAGATTTATTTACAGTTTTGCGCATTTCGCTAAGCATCTGTTTTACAAAATAGCTTTCCAGCTCCATGGATTTTTCATAAAGCTTAGAAGATTTATCTATATTTTTTGATTTTACGTGCTCGTTTGCCTGATTTGCAGCCGCACCAGAAGGCTTAGCATTCTTATCAGCAGCCCTGGAAAAACTTCCTGCAAAACCTGTTGAATAGTCACCGTTCAGCTTTCCATCCTGAACAACCTGACTGGAAGAAAGAGTGGATTTTTCCCTGACCTGAATTTTATTAATCAAATCTGAAAATTTAGAATCATCTGAATTGATTCTGGCACCTGTTAAAGCTCCAGCCCCATTAGTAATTCCGCTAAATCCATTTACAAGACCAACATCCATATTGCATTACCTCTTATTTACAGAATCGGTATTTTTTTGATAAGCATTAGTTAAATAAAAAAAGGGCTGTCCAATAAGTTTGCATTACGGTGGTTGAGTTTATCGAAACCACCACATTTAGTGTAGCAGTCATTTCGACAAGCTCAATGAGCGCTACACTCATTACTTTTGGGACAGCCTCTTTTTCTATTCAATCCTATTTATTTATCTCTTAAGATTAACAGCAGTCTGAAGCATTGTATCGCTAGTCTGGATTGCCTTTGAATTGAATTCATATGCGCGCTGAGCAACAATCATCTGCACCATTTCGTTCACAACGCTAACGTTAGACATTTCAAGGAACTTGTGGCGAGTATCACCAAAGCCTTCAAAACCAGGACGACCTCCAAAAGCTTCGCCGGAAGCAGCAGTTTCAATAAAAAGATTGTCGCCCTCAGCCTGAAGACCTACGCTGTTAGGAAAGCGGAACAATTCCAGCTGTCCAACTTCAACAGGCTCGTTTCCACCGTTTACCTTTACGCTTACACGACCAGACTGAGTGATATTCATAGTAGAAACATCATAGCCTTCCGGAAGAATTATTTCCGGCATAACACGGTTACCATTTGAAGTTACAAGCTGACCGTTTGAATCAACCTTGAATGACCCATCACGAGTATATGCATAGCTTCCGTCATACTTCTGAACACGGAAAAAACCTTCACCAACAATAGCCACATCAGTATCAACACCAGTATTCTGAAGATTTCCCTGCTTCATAATTCTCTGAGTAGCAGCAAGTTTTACACCACTACCCTGCTGAATTCCAACAGGAGTTACAGTATCTTCTGTTGCAGGAGTTCCCGCAAGCTTAACATTCTGATAAATCAAATCTTCAAATTCAACGCGCTGCTGCTTAAAACCAGTAGTATTAACGTTTGAAAGGTTGTTGGAAATTGCATCAATATTTGTCTGCTGACCATTCATTCCAGTAGCGGCTGTCCATAAACTTCTTACCATTTTCTAAATCTCCTTACCTTTCATTATCTACCATTAAAAACAGCAGTTTTGCTCCACAAGGTTCCCATCATAGTATCTTCACTGGTGATAGTCTTCTGGTTTGCCTCATAAGCGCGGTTAACTTCAATCATCTGAACCATTTCGTTCACAACATTAACATTTGAAGTTTCAAGATACCCCTGTAAAAATCTAGGACGTTCCATTCCTTCCGCAATGTGAGCAGGACCTGCAATATCATTAGTACTGTAAAGATTTGCGCCCATTTTTTTCAGATAACGTTCGTTATCAAATCGCACAACCTTAAAGCGGTCAATCACTTCTCCGTCTTCAGAAGTAATCATACCATCAGGATTTACAGTAAATTTATCTGTAGCCGCATGAATATAACCTTTTTCACCAAGTACAGGATATCCGTCTTTAGTAAGAAGAATGCCTTCTTTTCCAAGAATAAAGTTTCCATCACGTGTATATCGTTCCCCAACAGGAGTTTCTACAACAAAAAAGCCCTTTTCGCCAAACGCAACATCAGTTTTAGAATCAGTTTGCCTGAAAGACCCCTGAGAAAAATCTGTATAATTTTCGTTAGTTTCAACACCACGCCCCAGTTTGCCAATAACAGGAGCAGCTTCTGCCGAACCAAAAGGAGTTTTATAAACGCCGTCAAGATTCATTCTGCGCAAAAGCAGCTCTGGAAAAGACTTGCTTACAGTAATATCTTTTTTGTAACCTGCAGTATCAACATTTGCAAGATTGTTTGAAATTGCGTCCAAGCGATTCTGCTGAGCGTTCATTCCACTTGCACCAGTATACCAGCCTCTAATCATTTTTTACCCCCGGAATAAAATTCCCACCACATTAAAATGCTTCACTATAATTATCGGATTTTAATTTTTGTGGTTTAGAGAATTCTTTGGGCGCAAAACTGTTTTGCAAGGCGCCTTCCGTGGCTTGCTAACGCGCGGCGTCCTCGCTGCGCTGCGGTCGCTGGCCTTGCGGCCACCACTCCACGCTGGGCGCATCTCTTTACCGCGCAAACCGCGCACCTGAAATTCGTAACTCAACTTATTAAAAATTTTTCGCTTTTTTTCAAAAACTTTGCATTTATCAGCTTAAAAACACTAATAAATATACAGAGGCTTTTATGAAATACAAAAATTATGACGATCTGTTTTTTACTGATGATTTTTTATTCAGTAAAATCATGCGGAATCCAGAAATCGCAAAAGGTGTTGTTGAAAATCTGCTGGGTATAAAAATCAGCAAAATAAAATTTCTAACTTCGCAACACACAATAGACGAACTTTACAATGGTCGCGGAATAAGGCTTGATGCTTACATTGAAGGAACAAATGAAATCATTGATGTAGAAATGCAGACTAAACTGCGTAAAGATGAAGGTCTTCGAATGCGCTACTATCAGTCTGTCATTGATATAGAAAGCATGAACAAAGGCAAAACATACAGGGAATTAAAAGAATCCTACATAATATTTTTATGCCTTCAGGATCCATTTGGAAAAGGAAAGGCAAAATATAGTTTTACAACAAAAGAAGATGACAACTCTATTATTCTAAATGACAGAACACACAAAATCATTTATAATGCAAGCAGCTTCAATAAAGCTGAAAACCAAGAAGTCAAAGCGTTTTTGTCTTTCTTAAACAGCAAAAGGGCTTCTGACAAGCTTACAAAAAAAATTCAGGAAGCTGTAGATAACTCAAAAGATATACAACCATGGAGGGCCGAATATATGCTATGGAAAGATCAGATTCGAGAATGGCAAGATGAAGCTCAAGAAACCGGCTACAATGAAGGACTTGCTAAAGGTCTTGCAGAAGGCCATGCAGAAGGTCTTGCTAAAGGCCATGCAGAAGGCCATGCAGAAGGTCTTGCAGAAGGTCAATTAAAATCTGCAATGATTGCCGTAAAAGAATTAAATACACCTGTAGACAAAGCTGCAAAATTATTTTCTGTAGACATAACAAAACTAGAAAATCTTTTGCAAGAACAGATGTAGTT
>JAFOCI010000069.1 GCA_017381365.1 Treponema sp. | reverse complement strand
CCTCCTAAATCCACGAATATCAGGATGGTCTAGTGCCGAAAATCTTGATTTCTAAAACCTTTTCTTTTTTATATTAAATTTTGTTTTGTCATTGACAAATGGCACAACATATCAGGAGAATAAGCAAATGACTACACGTAAAATAGTTCTTCTTGCAATATTTTTTGCACTTCTGGCAATCTGCATCGTTCAGGGCGTGCTTGGCTCTATCAATCCTGTAAAGATTATTAAAACTGATGCAACTCCAGATACAATCACAATTTCTACTGCCACAGAGCAGACTGTACTTTCTCTGAACAATGGCAGCTGGTTTATAGGTGATGACAATTATGTTGCAACAAAAACTGATGTTGATTCAATGATTAAAGCCATCAAAGAAATCAAAGTTCTTGACAAAGTTGGTCGTGTTGGTTCAGCTCAGGACGAAAAATATAATCTTACAGATGAAAAAGCAAGAACTGTAACAGCAGTAAAAGCTGGAAAAGAAATTGCTGTTATCCGCATTGGAAAAACTACATCCACAAACGCACAGACTTATGCCTGCGTAAACGGAAAAAATGACATTTACCTTTTGAGCGGAAATCTTGTTTCCACTTTCAGTAAATCTGCAGCAGAACTTCGTTCAAAAACAATTTACACAGTGGAAGAAAATGATTTTGTAAGCGCACAGGTTACAAAAGGTTCAAGAACCTGGGGAATTGAAAAAAATCCTGATGACAAGAACAACTGGATTCTTACAGGAGCTGCTCCAGAAATGCAGCTTGATCAGGAACTAGCTCGTTCATGGGTTCAGAGCATCTGTTTTATGAACATCAATTCATGGATTGATGACGGAACTCCTCTTCCTGCAAATAAGCTTACATCATTCCAGATGCAGATTAAATCTGGAGCTACTATTATAGTAGATATTTATGAACAGCCTGCTGGTGATGACACAAAGTACATTGGTACTTGTAACCTTACTCCTCACAAGTTTGACCTTACTAAATATCTGACTGAAAAATTCGCAAAGGATTGTACTGAACTTCAGACAAAGTAACAATACAATACTAAAATACAAAACGCCCTGCGTGAAATTCACTTAATGAAGCGCAGGGCGTTTTTTTTGTTGACAAGAACATTTATTCATTTTAATATATGAACAGTTATTCATATATTAAAATGAATAATAACACAGGAGATTTTATGGAAGATGCAGATGTTTTGGCAGGACTACCAGATGAAGATTCTCTGTTTGATCTTGCGGAACTTTTTAAGGTTTTTGGTGATTCTACACGGATAAAAATTTTATTTGTACTTCTAAAGAATTCAATGGCCGTAAACACTATTGCGGAAGCCTTGAATATGACACAGTCAGCTGTAAGTCATCAGCTTAGAATATTAAAAACCAACGGACTTGTAAAATACGAAAGGAACGGAAAATCTTTGATTTATTCACTGGCAGATGACCATGTAACGTCAATCTTAAACCAGGGATTAGACCATATAGGAGAATGATAAAAAATGAGCGAACACGAACATTACCACCATGAATGCCATGACGATATAAAATGCTGCTGTCACAAACATGAACAGGGACACAGCCATGATGAAGAGCATGAAGATGAAAATTCTTTGAAAAAAATCATCATTTCTGCACTGTTTTTTGTTGCTGGCCTTGTCATTGAACATTTATCAAACATTGGATCAAGCGTAATACTTTACGATAACATTTCTGCCCATCAGCTTTGCACAATGCTTTTATTTTTTGCAGCGTTCATCATAATAGCCCGGGACACAATAAAAAACGCCCTTGATAACATTCATCATGGTGAAATTTTTGATGAACAATTTTTAATGACTGTGGCATCTGTTGGCGCAGTATGTATTGGACAAATTCCAGAAGCAGTTGCCGTAATGCTTTTCTATCACATCGGTGAATTTTTTGAAGATTTTGCCGTAGATAAATCAAAAGATTTAATCAATGCGCTTATGGAAATCTGCCCTGACAAGGCATTTGTATTACGCAACGGCGAAACAATTCAGGTAAAAGCCGACGAAGTAAAACCTGGCGAAACAGTAATCGTAAAGCCTGGCGAAAGAATTCCTGTTGACGGAAAAGTTTCAAAAGGAAAATCACTCATAAACAATTCCGCACTTACCGGAGAATCTGTTCCTGTGGAAGTTTTTGAAGGAAACGATGTTTTTTCCGGAGCAATCAACACTTCGGCAGTGCTGGAAATCCTATGCCTTCGTCCAGCCTCAGATTCCGCAGCCAGCAGAATCTTAAAGCTTGTAGAAGAATCCAGCGAAAAGAAAACACGGACCGAGCGATTCATTACAAGATTCAGCCGCATTTACACACCTATTGTATGCGCCGCAGCACTTCTGGTTGCAGTTGCGCCAACAGCGTTTTTTGGATTTACATCTGGCGAATGGAACTGGTCATTATGGATTCACAGAGCTCTTATGTTCCTTGTAGTTTCCTGCCCTTGTGCGCTGGTAATTTCGGTTCCACTTACATTCTTTGGCGGAATCGGTTCCTGCAGCAAAAAAGGAATCCTTGTAAAAGGCAGCTCTGCCCTGGAATCCCTTGCAAATATAAAAACAGCAGTTTTTGATAAAACAGGAACTCTTACAAAAGGCGTTTTTAAGGTAACAGAAATTCATTCCGTAAATCCGGAACTTTTGCCAGAGGACGAGCTTGTCGCCCTTGCAGCACATGCGGAAACATATTCAAATCATCCTGCTGCCGTTTCTCTTAAAAAAGCCCACACCCATTCTGAAAAATGCACAATTGCAAATGTTACAGAAGCAGAGGAAATCGGCGGTTATGGCATAAAAGTAAACATTGACGGAAAAATCATACTGGCGGGAAATGACAGGTTGATGCGGACTCAGAGCGTAAAGAATTTTTCTGATGCCGAACCGGAAAATGCAGGAACAGTTGTGCATGTTGCAAAAGATGGTGAATACTGCGGATACATTGTAATTTCTGATGAGAGCAAAGAAGATGCAGAGAGCGCAATAAAGAAACTGAAGAAACTTGGAGTGAGAAAGATTGTAATGCTCACAGGAGATAACAACGCAGCTGCAGAAAAAACTGCAAAAGCCCTTGGTTTAACAGATTTTTATGCACAGCTTTTACCAGAAAACAAAGTTGAAAAAATTGAAGAGCTGCTTGCTGAATTGCATGGCAACCACAGCAAAGAAACAGTTGCTTTTGCAGGAGACGGCATCAACGATGCTCCAGTTCTTGCACGAGCCGATGTTGGCATTGCCATGGGCGCACTTGGAAGCGATGCTGCCATTGAAAGCGCAGACGTTGTAATAATGACAGATGAGCCTTCTAAGATTGCAGAAGCAATAAAAACTTCGCGAAAAACAATTTCTATCGTTTACCAGAACATTGTATTTTCTCTGGCCGTTAAAGTTGGAATAATGATTTTAAGTGCCGCAGGAATTACAAACATGTGGATTGCTGTTTTTGGAGACGTTGGTGTCAGCATGATTGCAATTCTTAATGCTGCACGGGCATTAAAAAAATAATCCTAACGGTTTGCAGGAACATATTGATTCTGGGAAATATTAAGAGCCAGTTCCGCATATTCAGGTAATATGCGGTTCTTGTGAGCCTGAATAAATCCCGGACTCATAATTTCACCGCTTACAAGAACTCGGATTGCAAGCCTATTACGCTCTTCATTTCTTGAACTGTCTGGTTGTTTTTCGCACATAAGAAGATAGCCGTTATAGGCAGCCATCACACCATCTTCAATCTGCTGTTTTCCAGCCTGACCTTTTAAAAGCTCTGGAATCTTAATCTTGCTGTATGCCCCAATCAAATCAGGATCTGGCTTTTCCGTCTTATTTTCTGCATAAATAACAGGCCACAAATGACGGTTTCCATATTGCTTTTCTGCAATTGTATGATAGTCGCTGCCATTTGGCACTGTGTAGAATTCAAAAAGAAAAGAAGCCTGCTGCAATTCCAACTCTTCTTCGATTTTTACCTCATCAGCAGAGGCATCAAATTCCTGCAAAGCTTCGTCTTTTATTTCTGAATTTTCCAAAGATACATCTTTTTCTGCAACGGAGGTTTCAACCTTAGCTTTCTGTTTTTTGGAATCCTTTCGCGCTTTTCCTGTACATGACTTTAAAAGCAATGTAATCAGCAAAATTAAAAAAAGAAGAGCAATTCCTGCATAAACAAGAAATTTCAGATTTTTCTTTTCTGCAGAATAATCAATTTCATCGTCATCATCATCTTCTGGAATGTTCTGATCATTCAGATTGTTTTCAAAAAAATCATCTTCAGCATCAGAAGCATCTACAACTTCAGGAATCGGAACAGACTGAGGTTCAGTAATAACATCCGGTTCATCATCAGGCAGCTCTTTAGCTTTTAAATGAGCATAAGGCCGGTTAAGACGTTTTGCAACAGCACTACACGGAATGAATTTTATGCGCCAATGCGCCGGAATATTAATTTTTTGACCAGTTGAAGGATTCAGACCGACTGTTGCCTCAATCCAAGTCTTTTTGAAAGTTCCAAAATTATAAACGCTGAAAGTTTCATTGTCTTTCAAGCCTTTCCGAACAATCATGAAGAACACAGTAGAAAATTTTTTGGCAACTTCCATACTGATTCCTGTTTTTTCAACCAGACGTTTAGCAAGGCCTGAAGTTGTTAAAAACTCACTCATTTATATCATCCTTAAAAACATCAGAAGCTTTAAATTTCATTTTTTGTTTTTTAGGATAGAGCATTTTTTTTCCAGTTACGGGATTTCTTCCAACTCTTTCCTTTGAAACAACAGTTTTAAAACTTCCGAATCCAGGCTGAGTAAATCGTCCTCCCATTTCCAAAGCACGAACTATTTCTTCAAGCATCACGTTCAATGTTTCGCCACAAAGTTTTTTTGTGATACCTAATTCCGAGGACATTTCGCTGATTAATTCCTGCTTTGTCATAATTATTCCATTCCTGAATCTAGATACATTTCTTCCTGGAACTGAATTTCAACAGTTCCAAGAGGAAGAATTAACAACTTGCTATAAAAATCCCGTCGTTCCTGTAAACGTTCAAAACAATCGGATACATAAAGCGTCAGAGCTTCGTCCAATTCGCCTTTATCAGTCATTTCTTTAAATATACTAACAATTTTTTCATTGTCAAATTCTTCTTTATAAGAACGACGATCCACAAGAGCGCTTAAAATATCTGCAATTTCTACAATCTGATCTTCTTTTGTAAGCTCAAGACCAGAAAGATTCCTAGGATATCCTGTTCCATTCAATTTTTCATGATGATGAATTGCCATATTCGCAATTCTGCGGGGAATAATGTCTGCTATCAGTTCTTCAGTCTTTTTAACATGATTCTTCATTAACCCGTATTCCCAGTTTCTTAATTTTCCTGGATATTCAAGAATATTCTGTGGAATCGCCATTTTTCCTAAATCATGAAGAACACTTGCTGTAAATATTTCATTAAGTTCGTTTTCTGAGCAGCCTGCATATTTACCGATTGAAACAGCATAACTTGCAGTATGAATTGTATGCCAGACAGTCACTGTGCTCTTAAAGTCCAACATCATTATCATGAGTTTAAAAAGCATATCTGTTTCGGATTTAGTAAACTTTAAAGTAGAATACAATTTTTCAATCTCATGTATACAAGGAAGTTCAACAGTATGATCTGATTTTTCTACCAGCCTTAAATTTCTAGAAACTTCTCTGTTTGCATCTATAATTTTAAATATTTCAACATATCTTGGATTAAACTTTGAAAGCCCATATTTTTCAAAATCAACTTCTGTATATGCATAATTTGTAGATTCAAGAAGATTCAGAATATGTTCAGCCGTAAAAATTATTGAAGCATATTCCATTGAGACCATTTTTTTAGCAACTGCTGCATTATACTTTGAATCATTAAAAAGAAGAGCATGAGCATCTTCTCCTAAAGGTGTTAGATTTTTTAAATAAGCATAAGCATAGGCATAACGTTCTTTAACCTGACGAGCTGTTAAATCTTCACGAGGGATATATTTTTCAGAATTAAAATGATAATCGCCTACAAATTTTAATAATGCAAGAAGTACTGTATGACTTAAACTTATTCGCTTATCCCAGTTAACATGTACAGCTATTTCCGAAGCTAAATATGCAAGTTTACAACTCTGCAAGCCGTATTTTTCATTACACTGAATCAGCATTCTTCCGATTATGGTTAAAATCTGTCCTGCTGATAACTGCTGTTCCGGAATAAATTCCTGAGATGAATTATCGTCATTTATATTGGTATTTAACGTTTCCATAAAAAAACACACTCATATATTTTATCATATTTTATGGAAATTCGGAAAAGAATAATTTAATTTAAAATAATAAAAAAGTCATCCTTCTTTAAGCTAGATGACTTTTACTAACCATTAAATAGATATTGCTGAAATTAAAAATATCTAAATAGACCGAAATTCGAGTTTTTTGAAAATTAAACATAAAATTCGAAATTCGAACTATTACAAAAAAAGCTGACCAACTTTTAAGTCAGACAGCCTTTTTGCAAATTAAAGCTCTTCAGTGACGTTCTGCCGCTGATTTAATCCGGATTATACCAATCCCTGAGCAATCATAGCGTTAGCAACTTTTACGAAGCCCGCAATGTTAGCACCAGCCTGGTAGTTTACGAAGTCGCCATCAACAAGACCGAATTTCTTAGCTGTGTTGAGACAATTGTCATGGATGTTACACATGATACCTTCAAGCTTTTCGTCAACTTCTTTAGCAGACCAAGAAAGACGTTCTGAGTTCTGAGACATTTCAAGACCAGATGTAGCAACACCACCAGCGTTTGAAGCTTTTCCTGGAGCGTACATGATTTTTGCAGCCTGGAATTTAGCAACAGCTTCGTTAGAAGAAGGCATGTTAGCACCTTCTGCAACAAGCTTAACACCGTTCTTCAAGAGCATATCAGCATCTTCTGCAAGAAGTTCGTTCTGTGTAGCACATGGGAATGCACAGTCACACTTAACTTCCCAAACTTTCTTGCCTTCAAAGTACTTAGCACCTGGGAACTGCTTAGCATATTCAGAAATACGACCGCGTTTTACACACTTAAGTTCCTTAACCCAGTCAAGTTTTTCCTGTGTGATACCGTCTGCATCATAGATGTAGCCGTTAGAGTCAGAAAGTGTAACAACTTTTCCGCCCAGCTGAATGATTTTTTCAGCTGCGTACTGAGCAACGTTTCCAGAACCAGAAACTACACAAGTCTTTCCCTTGAAATCCTGTCCCTTAACTTTGAGCATTTCGCGAGCAAAATAGATAAGACCATAACCAGTAGCTTCTGTACGGATCAAAGAACCACCGAATGTAAGTCCCTTACCAGTCAAAACTCCAGTATATTCGTCACGGATTCTCTTGTACTGACCAAAGAGATAACCAATTTCGCGTCCACCAACGTTTTTGTCACCAGCTGGAACGTCAACGTCAGCACCAATGTGGCGATACAATTCAGTCATGAATGACTGACAGAAGCGCATAACTTCTTTATCTGATTTTCCATGTGGATCGAAGTCAGAACCACCCTTACCACCACCCATTGGGAGAGTTGTAAGAGAATTCTTAAGAATCTGTTCAAAACCAAGGAACTTAAGAACTGAAAGGTTTACTTCTTTAGAGAAACGCAAACCTCCTTTGTAAGGACCTATAGCAGAGTTGTACTGTACACGGAAACCACGGTTTACATGGTAATTACCTGCATCATCCATCCAAGGTACTCTGAACTGGATTACGCGTTCTGGTTCAACGAGTCTTTCGAGAACTGCATTTGGTTCCAATTCTGGCATCTGATCTACTGCTGGTTCGAGAGTTGTAAGAACTTCTTCTACAGCCTGAAGGAATTCTGGTTCGTTAGCATTCTTTGCTTTAACTTCTTCCCAGATTCTGTTTACATAAGCGTTTTTCATTGTTTCTAACCTCTTGCTTTCACTCTATATCAGATGTGTAAGCGTTTAATTATACATCATTTTTCGGCCAATGGTAAATATTTTTGCAAAAAAAATGCATTTTTAATGTTTTTTTGCATATTTATTCATAGAGGTAGAAGTTTTCTGGTTTATTTAGCCTGAAATTCGAGTTTTTTGAAAATTAAACATAAAATTGATTTTGCAAAAAAATTGATTAATTATGAAAATACGGGAAGGAAGAAAGAGGCTGGCAAAAACATTCGCAAGTCGGAAACGATAGTTTCCCTGCCGACTTGCGAATATAGCAACGCTAGCTAGCGGTTTTGACAGTCGCTTTCTGACTGGCAGTATTTTCATAATGCAAATGGGATTATAAAAATCAATTTTATG
>JAFOCI010000068.1 GCA_017381365.1 Treponema sp. | reverse complement strand
CGGCAAAAGCTCTTCATTCTCCTGAACAAGGATCTGTGTCCTTACTAAACATGACGAACTGATGCCTGGGTTCCGCTGAATCACTTCAGCGTATCACATTACCGCTTGTTCGTTTACCTTTTTATCATGCCTCCTGAATTTGGTGGTTTAGACAATCTCAACCACCGTTTTTTTTACCCCACAGACCTTCATAGCTGAACATAACCTGAATAAAGAATCTGTGGATAATATTTTTTTTACTTCTGAGCCAAGATTGCAATGCCAGGGAGTGTTTTTCCTTCAAGGAATTCGAGGGAAGCACCACCACCAGTTGAAACGTGGCTCATTTTGTCTGCAAGGTTAAACTTGTTAACGGCAGCAACAGAGTCACCACCACCAACTACAGTCATGGCACCCTTACCAGTTGCTTCAGCAACAAGACGAGCTACAGCTTCTGTACCTTTTGCGAAGTTGTCGAATTCGAAAACACCAACTGGGCCGTTCCATACGATTGATTTAGAAGCAAGAATAGCTTCTTTGTAAAGAGCTACAGTCTTAGGACCTACATCCATACCCATAAGGTTTTCTGGAAGGTCGATTCCGTCTACTGCAACTGGATCTTTGTCAGCAAATTCAGCACCACCAACGTGGTCAACTGGAAGAAGAATCTTAACACCAGCTTTGTCAGCCTTAGCAAGAAGATCTTTTGCTGTATCAAGGAAGTCATCTTCTACAAGAGACTTACCGATAGAATGTCCCTGAGCCTTGAGGAATGTATAAGCCATACCACCACCAACAATGAGTGTTGAAGCGTTCTTCATAAGGCTTTCAAGAACAGCAATTTTTGATGAAACTTTTGCACCACCAATGATAGCTGTCATTGGTTTTTCTGGATTTGTTACCATTGGCTGGATGTACTTAACTTCTTTTTCCATCAAGAAACCACCAACTGATTCACAACCCATGAACTTAGCAATAGAAGCTGTAGAAGCCTGGTCGCGGTGAGCTGTACCGAAAGCATCGTTTACGAAGATATCACCGTAAGAAGCCAGTTCCTTAGCCATTACGTCGCGTTCAGCAGCGTCCTTAGAAGTTTCTTCCTTATGGAAGCGAGTATTTTCAAGCATTGCAACTCCGCCTTCCGGGAGCTTAGCAATAGCATCAGCCTGTCCAAGTGCATCTGGAAGGAATGTTACGTCTTTTCCAAGTTTTTCTGCGAAGTATTTTACAACTGGAGCCATGCGGTTCTTACCGTTGATGAACTTTTCTGCATCTGCATCTGTCCAAGTCTTACCTGCTTTTTCAGCTTTTTCCTGAGCTTTTTTTACATCCTTTTTAGGATCGCCAAGGTGAGACATAAGAACAAGTGAGCGAGGGCTCTGTTCAAGAATGTATTTGATTGTTGGGAGAGCAGCCATGATACGAGTATCATCCTGTACTACACCGTCTTTCATTGGTACGTTAAAGTCAACGCGCATGATAATGCGTTTACCCTTAAGATCTACATCTTTTACTGTTTTGATCATTGTAAAAACTCCTTAAAATGATTTCTTCTCTAATATAATGTTTTATTTTTATAAATTCAATTGAAATAAAAACTCAGATACAAATAGATTTTCCCTGATGTAAATAATCCTCAAAGGACGCAGGTTTGTTCAGAGGACTTTAGACGCGGAGATTCGCAAACAGATTCAGAGATTTTTACTAGTAAAGCCCAACTTACATTTACTAACTGTGCCGTATCTGTGGATAACCAGTCAAAAATACGTTACTATTACAGACATGAAAAAAGGAACTGGATTTTTCCCTACAGAAATCATTTTTGCTGTTACAGATAGATGTAACAAACATTGCGGGCACTGCTATGTTCAACAGAAAAACATAGATTTAGACATAGAAAAATGCAAGACATTCATTGAATCTTGCCCGGAAAATATTGAACGGATTGGATTTTCAGGGGGAGAACCTTTTCTAAATATTAACTTCATTGAAGAAATCGTAAAAACAACAGTTTCTAAAGACATGATGTTCGATCAGATAATCACCAACGGTGACTGGTGGAAATCTGAGAACCAGCTGGAATCAGTTTTGAAACGAATTTACGATGCTGGCTTTGATGGAAAAATAGGTTTAAGTTATGACAGTTTTCACGGACAGGAATTAAACCGAATAGTCACTTTTATAAAAACTGTACATAGAATCTGGAATCAGGGCGACATTCTGAATATTCAGTCTGTAATTTCTGAAAATCCTGAAAAAATCATTGAAGATTTAGAAAATTTTGACAAACTTGCTCTGGCTCTTAACTGTAATGTAGAACTAGAGCTGAATAAAAAAACAGGAAAAGGCGTAATTCTTCTTGAAAATGATGAAATTTATCTTCCTGTTTACAGAGAAATCCAATCTTTTAAAGGAAATGACGAAAGAGCATGGAAAAGCAGAAAATGGTTCAAAGATGATTTCTGCGAAGGTCCTGGACAGGTTCTCTTTGTTCATTCAGACGGAAACATTGCTCCATGCTGCGGATTTGCAAATGAAAACAAAGAGCTTTTCATAGGAACAGTCAGCGAAAATTATCAGCAGATAATGGAAAATGCAAGACATAACAAAATGGTAAAAATCTGTTACGAGAATGGACTTTCAAAAAAAATAAAAGAACTGAAAAAAAAGATGCCGGGAAAAACAGACGATATATGCGCATTTTGTGATTTCGTCTGCAAAATATCTGACTAATTTTTTTCTACTGTTTCTCAAACAGCTGTAAAAGAACATTTGAAATATGGCTGGCGGTTACATCAAAAAGCCTGCCAAAAAGCATTTGTCTAAGCAGTTCTATTATGCAGCACACAGCAAAAACAGCTGAAACACAAAAAATAATATACAAAATCAAATTATTATCTGAAAAATGATTGTTTAGCTTGAAAAAATCAAACCAGATATTTCGTCGGAAATAATTATGATTGTGCAACAAATATATCCCGAAAGTTGTTGATGCAATTAAATTTATAAAAAAATTAGACTTTACTGACAAATATACACATCCGCTGAAAATAAGAAAAGAACATGTTGTAAGAACAAAATCCTGAGCATGAGAAGACATCAGAAAAGTATAAATTACAAATGGAACATTATCCAAAGTTTTGTAAACACTCATTGCATAATATCGCAATCCAATAAAAATTAAAAAATATGCAATTCCTAAACATAAAATCAAACAGCTGTTATTTTTTATAATTTCAGGCTGATATTTTTTTAAGAAAGAACCTGCAAAAAACAACAGAAAGAACGGAGTATAATTATTTATTTCATAGACATCAAACCATGTAAAAAGCGGCAGAAATTCAAAAATAATAAAGAGAAAAATAACCAGCAGAAAATGGATTTTTCGACTGACATTATCCACAATGACATTTAAGAATGGCACAAAAAAAAGAAATACAATGTATTTTGTAGCATACCAGTTCTGTGCTGTCAAAAAAGGAATAAACGAAAAGAATAATTCTGTGATTTTAAAGGGACGTTTTTCAACAAGCCGTGTTAAAAGAAAACCATCTCCTGTAATACCATAAATATCTATTCTGAACAAAAACAAAAAAACAGAAATTACGGAAGAATAAAAAAATAACTGAAGTCAGATTGAAACAACTTTTTTTAATGAAAATTTTGACTGATATAAATAATATCCAGAAATCATAATAAAAAACATATTTCCAATCCAACCTAAACAATTAAAGGATTGATAAAAATATGTATTTATTCCTGATTCTGGCATAGAATAAAATGAAAATCCCTGTGAAATTGCATGATGAAAAAATAACAAAGAACATGGCAATAATACGCAAGATTTCAATATTCGAATTTCTTTTTTTATAATTTTCAAAAAACATCGGTAAAAGTTACTATGAAAATCTTAAAAAAACAAGCAGAAAAAATATACAAACCGCTATCGCAGCCTTCAAATCAGAAATGTCTGTATTTGTTTAATAAGGACAGTTATGTTAAATAAAAAAGAGGCTGTCCAATAAGTTTTCATTACGGTGGTTGAGTTTATCGAAACCACCACATTTAGTGTAGCAGTCATTTCGACGAGCTCAATGAGCGCTACACTCATTACTTTTGGAACAGCCCCTTTTTATTTAAGCCTTACGGCAATACTTAGCAGTTTTCTGAGAAGTATTTAATTGTTCTTACCATCTGTGATGTGTAAGAGTTTTCATTGTCGTACCAAGAAACAACCTGTACCTGGTATGTATCGTCGTCGATCTTAGATACCATTGTCTGTGTAGCATCGAACAATGAACCGAACTTCATACCGATAACGTCTGAAGATACGATTTCGTCTTCGTTGTAACCGAAAGATTCTGTGCTAGCTGCTTTCATTGCAGCGTTGATTCCTTCTTTTGTTACATCTTTACCCTTTACTACAGCAGTAAGGATTGTTGTTGATCCTGTTGGTGTTGGAACACGCTGAGCAGAACCGATGAGTTTTCCGTTCAATTCAGGAATTACAAGACCGATAGCCTTAGCAGCACCTGTTGAGTTTGGAACGATGTTCTGTGCGCCAGCACGTGAACGGCGGAGGTCACCCTTGCGCTGTGGACCGTCGAGAATCATCTGGTCACCTGTGTAAGCGTGGATTGTAGACATGATACCAGACTGGATAGCAGCGTACTTGTTCAAAGCGTCAGCCATTGGAGCCAAACAGTTTGTTGTACAAGAAGCAGCAGAGATTACTGTATCATTCTTTGTAAGTGTTTTGTGGTTTACGTTGTAAACGATTGTTGGAAGGTCGTTTCCAGCTGGAGCTGAAATTACAACTTTCTTAGCACCTGCTGTAAGGTGAGCAGAAGCCTTGTCTTTAGAACAGTAGAAACCTGTACATTCAAGAACTACGTCTACTTTGTTAGCTGCCCATGGACAGTTAGCTGCATCTTTTTCTGCAGAGATTTTGATTTCTTTTCCATCTACGATGATAGAATCTTCTGTAGATGTTACAGTGTGTTTTCCTTCACCGATACGACCACAGAAACCACCCTGTGCTGTATCATACTTAAGAAGGTGTGCAAGCATTTTTGGGCTTGTCAAATCGTTGATTGCAACAACTTCGTATCCATCAGCTTCGAACATCTGACGGAAAGCCAAACGACCAATACGGCCAAAACCATTAATAGCAACTCTTACTGCCATGATTAATCTCCTAAAAAATTAATTTTTATGTTTCGCTTATAGAATAATGTATTTTATTTTATTCGTCTATATTGAAATTTAAAAATCTGGCACAACCACTCCGCCTTCTTCTTTTTTCCATGGAACACTGCAGTTCCTTCACTAATAATTCCTGCTATTGCTCCAAAAAATCCTTTTGAACTGGAAGAGTTACTTGACTTATTATTGTTGTAATTACACCTCAACTGACGTTTTTAAGCTTTCTAAAAGCGCCAATAAATTCAATACCGTCATATCTGAAAATAGACTTTAGGAAAATCGAATTAATTTTAAATTGCATGAATAAAAAAAAGCGGGCTTTCTTAGACTAAGTAAAAAAAGTCCGCTTTTTGAAATCCGCTATTTTCAGCTGAATACAAGTTTTTCGCCATCAGCAGAAACCTGTATTTTTGCGCCTTCCAGGTATTTTCCTGCAAGCAGTTCACGGCTAAGCGGGTTTTCCAGCCAGGTCTGAACGGCTCTTTTTACAGGGCGGGCACCAAATGCAGGGTCATAGCCTTTTTCAGAAAGAAAGTTAATTGCTTTTTCATCAAAATCTATTGATATTCTGCGGTCTTCAAGACGCTTTGCAACCCGTTCAAGCTGAATGCGGACAATTCCCCCAAGACATTCCTTGCCAAGTTTCTGGAACATTACAGTTTCATCAATTCGGTTCAGGAATTCCGGACGGAAATGCTGTTTTAAAAGCATATCTATCTTTGCCCTGGTTTCTTCAGAGACATTTTCACCCTCATCATCAAGAATAAGTTCGCTTCCAAGATTGCTGGTCATAATGATGATTGTGTTCTTAAAATCTACAACCCGTCCCTGACTGTCAGTCAATCTTCCGTCATCAAGCACCTGAAGCAAAATATTGAATACATCTGGATGAGCTTTTTCAACCTCATCAAAAAGAACTACGCTGTAAGGACGACGGCGCACTGCTTCTGTAAGCTGTCCGCCTTCATCATAACCTACGTATCCCGGAGGCGCTCCAATAAGACGGCTTACACTGAATTTTTCCATGTACTCAGACATGTCAATTCTTGTAAGAGATTTTTCATCATTAAAAAGAAAATCTGCAAGAGTTTTTGCCAGTTCCGTTTTACCAACACCTGTGGGACCTATAAACAGAAAACTTCCCAAAGGTCTGTTAGGATCACTCAGCCCCGAACGGTTCCTGCGGATTGCATCGCTTACAACCTGAACAGCTTCATTCTGTCCGATTACTCGCTTATGAAGAACATTTTCCAGTTCAAGATATTTCTGCTTTTCGCTGGAAAGCATTTTTGTTACAGGAATTCCAGTCCATGTGCTTACAACACGGGCAATATCCTCTTCTGTAACTGCCTGCCGCAAAAGACTTTCCCGCTCTGGATTTTCTGAACGCTTTTTGTCTTCTTCAACAGAATCTGCCAGCTGCTTTTCCAGATCAGGAATTATGCTGTATTTATATTCTGCTGCCTTTGCAAGATTTCCGTCTCTTGTGAACCTTTCCTCGTCAATATGAGCCTGTTCCAGCTTTTCTTTAAGGGAGCGGCTTTTATCAATGGCATTCTTTTCATTCTGCCACTGCAGTTTCATGGCATCTCTTTTTGCGCTGATTTCTGCCAGTTCCTTTTTTAGCTTAGAAAGTCTTTCCAGAGAAGCATTATCATCTTCCTTGCTCAGGGACTGCTGCTCAATCTGCAGCTGAAGAATCTTACGTTCAACCTGATCAAGTTCTGTCGGCTGACTTTCAATTTCCATTTTAAGGCGGCTTGCTGCTTCATCAACAAGATCTATTGCCTTGTCTGGCATAAATCTGTTTGTTATGTAACGGTTTGAAAGAACAGCTGCACTAACAAGAGCTTCGTCTTCAATACGCACTCCATGATGGATTTCATACTTATCACGAAGTCCTCTCAAAATCGCAATTGTATCGTCAACTGTCGGCTCTGCACAGTAAACCTGCTGGAACCGTCGTTCAAGAGCTGCATCCTTTTCAATATATTTGCGGTATTCGTCCAAAGTTGTGGCACCAATCACATGGATTTCGCCACGACTCAAAGCCGGCTTTAACAGATTGGAAGCATCCATTGAACCTTCCGAAGCACCAGCCCCTACAATAGTATGAAGCTCATCAATGAACAGAATTATCTGACCTTCACTCTTTGTTACTTCCGTAATTACAGCTTTAAGTCGCTCTTCAAATTCTCCGCGGAATTTTGCTCCGGCAACAAGACTCCCCATATCAAGGGACAGAAGCCGTTTGTTTCGCAGACTTTCTGGTGTATCACCACTGGCAATTCTTCTGGCAAGACCTTCTACGATGGCAGTTTTTCCGACACCTGCCTCCCCGAGCAGACACGGATTGTTTTTCTGACGGTGCAGAAGGATGCGCAACACGTTTTCTTCCTCCGTTTCCCGCCCCACGACCGCATCGTATTTCCCGGCAGCGGCGGCTTCGGTCATGTCATATAGATACGGATGTGCCTGATTCTCTGCGCCAGCGGATTTGCGGCGCGATGGAACGGGATCTGACGGTGTATCGATGATGCTGTCGGATTTTCCCGAAAAGATTGCCTCCTCCGCTGTAATGGCAGACAAAAAGGAAAGCACGTCGCCGTACAGTTCATGAAGCGGCAGGTTCAGACATGTCAGCGCATGATGCGCGGCGGCATCGTTTTCGCAGAGCAGGGAAAATAAGATGTGTTCGGTGCCGATGACTGCTTTGCCGTGATTGCGCTCCAGCGTGAACCGTTCCGCCTGCACCTCGGAAAGTGTCAGAATGCGTTTGACAACCGGTGTGAACAAATCATTGGCATCAGCAATGATCTGCGTCAGCGTATTTTCGTCG
>JAFOCI010000067.1 GCA_017381365.1 Treponema sp. | reverse complement strand
TACGGTGGTTGAGTTTATCGAAACCACCACATTTAGTGTAGCAGTCATTTCGACAGGTGATTCCTGAGCGCTACACTCATTACTTTTGGGACAGCCCCAATGCTCCCTGCCTAGAATTTTTCACCATTTTCTGTTATAGTCTAATCAAATGTCCTTACGCTGGTCAAAAATCAAAAAAAAGATAATCAGAAATATCAGATATACTCTCAAAAATCCGCTCACCTGGTTCTGGGTGTTCATTTCAGCTCTTCTTTGTTCCATAACATTCATAAATTTCAGAACAGAAACAGAAGCTGAAATTGAAACCTTATGGGATTCAGTGTGGTTCACAATCGTAACGACAATTGCAGGATACTACGAATATTCCCCTGTAACATTGCCAGGACGAATTGCCAGCCTTCTGCTGCTGGTATTCGGAATGCTTGTTCTTTCAATGATTACCGGTAAACTTGCATCCTATTTTATGGATATGCAGATGAAAAAGGAGAAAGGTCTTATGCCATTAAAGAACTTAAAAGGTCATTTTCTGCTTTGCGGCTGGAGAAGTGGCTTTGAAAAAATTCTTGACAACATCATCAACACAAATCCAGAAATCACACCAGATCTGATTGTTCTGATTAATGACGCACCTTCAGAAAAAATCGAAAATCTCCTTGATTTAGAAAGATTTAAAGAAATACATTACGTTTCCGGGGATTTTGCCGACGAAAATGTTCTGAAACGCGCAAACATTCAGACAGCGGAACGTGCCCTTATCATTTCTGACCATTCAAAGGAATATTCTGATCTGGAAATTGATTCCCGCACTGTCCTTGCAGTAATTTCAATGTCGAACATCAATCCAGGAATGTACATTGCAGCTGAACTTATCGACTCAAAATTTGAAAAGCACCTGCGCATGGCTCATTGTGACGAAATAATCCTTACAACCGATTATGAACACAACCTGCTTGCCAGTGCTTCCGGCGGAATGGGTTATTCAAACGTAATGCGCACCCTTATAAGCGATGATGCGGATTCTGGAATTCTTATAGAAGACATTCCTTCTCAATTTTTCGGAAAATCTTATTCTGAATATAGAAAATCCCTTTCTTATCCCAAAATTCTTATTGGTCTTCTTCTTAATACAGGAAATTTCCACCAGCGCAGAAAAGATGCCCTGCGAGAAGCCCAGCGAAATCCAGATATTAAAACTGTTGTTGGAAATCTCAATAAAGTAAAAACGCTTAAATCAAATCAGCCTGTACTGACACCGCCAGATGATTATATTATAATGAAAAATACAAAAGCTATCTTTGTACGCGGAAAACCGCTGGAGATGTAAATTATGGATGATTTTGAAACAGTACTTCCAAAACTTGCAGCAATTCCGCTTTTTGCTGATTTTGACATAAAAAAAGAAGATGACCTTAAAATTTTAAAGAATGTTTATGAAATAATAAGTATCAAAAAATTTAAAAAAGGCGAAGTAATAATAAAAGAAGGCGAATACGGCGACCTTTGCTACATTCTGTACTCTGGTTCTGTCCGCATCACCAGAAAAACTCCCGCCGGCGATATTATTGCACTGGCAAACCTGGATTCTTCTCAGAACGTATTTTTTGGTGAAAATGCACTCATTACAAATGATCCCCGTTCTGCAACTGTTACCGCCAGCAGCGAATGCAGCACAATTGCGCTTTCTGGAAAAAAATTCCTTGCCCTGTGTGAAAAACAGACGGTTCTTGGTTTCAGAGTAATATTGTACCTTGCAAAAGGCATGTTAAAAACAATCAGAGAAACAAATAATGACAAGGCAACTTTATACGAAGCATTATTCAATGAAATAGAAGGTAACTATGAATAAGACAGTTTATGTTTTCGGACACAAAAACCCAGACACAGATTCAATAGTATCTGCAACAGCGTATGCAAAATTAAAGCAGCTGCAGGGCTTTGAAAACTATCAGGCTGCACGCGCTGGCCATTTCAATCCTCAGACAGATTACATTTACAAAAAATTTAACGTTCAGTCGCCAAAATATCTTTCAAACCTTACTCCAAAGGTTGAATATTTTATGCAGGACAAGTGCGAAACAGTGTATGAAGACGAATCCGTTTGGTCCGCAATCGGAAAAATGCAGGCTGCAAATCTCCGCGCACTTCCAGTAATAGACAAAGAAGGTCACTACAAATCACTTCTACACTATTCTGCCTTTGCCCAGAAACTCTTGCTTTTATTGAATCCTGAACTGCAGACAAACATTTCCACAAGCATTAACCACATCATCAAAACAATGAATGCGCAGCCACTTGTAGTTCAGAATCAAACAGATATTTTCAAAGCATCAATTCTTGTTGGCGGTGCCAGCGACTCCACTTTTGCAGAAATGCTTGACACTCATGCCAGCGAAAATATCATCGTAATCACAAGTGACCGCGAAAAAATCTATGAACTTTGTATTGAACGCAAGGTTAAGCTTTTAATCATCACTTCCGGTTACATGCTCAGCAAGGAGCTTAAGGAAAAGGCCCAGGAAAACGGCGTAAGCGTAATAATGAGTCCTTATACAACCAGCGACACAGTTATGATGATTGCCTATTCCACTCCAGTAAGCTTTATGGCAGACCCGGAAATTCCTGCTGTACACCAGGGAGATACAATTTCCAGAATCAGAAGCATTCTCCTAGAATCTCCAATCCGCCGTCTGCCTGTTGTTGATGCAGAAAATAAAGTAATCGGCATAATTTCTGAACACGACCTTACAAACGAACCTAACATTCAGCTTGTACTGGTTGACCACAATGAACTTGCACAGGCTGTAGAAGGCGTTGAAAACTACAAAATTCAGGAAGTAATCGATCACCACAGAATCGGACCGCTTTCCACAACATATCCAATCACTTTCATAAATAAGCCGATTGGTTCAACTTCTACTATTATTACAACTCTTTATCAGGAGGCAAGAATTCCAATTCCAAAGGACATTGCAAGCCTTTTGCTCTGCGGAATTCTCAGCGATACTCTTATTCTTCAGTCAACAACAACAACTGATATTGACCGCCAGACAGCAGAATATCTTTCAAATATTACAGATTTAGACATTCAGACAATCGGAAAAGAAATTCTTACTGCCGGAAGCCGCATCAAAGACCGCTCTGCATCAGAAGTCATTCATCAGGATATGAAGGAATACAAAGAAGCAAAAGTTTCGTATACAGTAAGTCAGATTGAAGTTGGAAACCTTAAGGAAATCATGGACCGCAAAAAGGAATTCCTTGAAGAACTGGAAATCGAACGCCGCTCAAACAAAGCGCTTTTCGCTTCCCTTCTGGTTACAGACATCACTCAGCTTTCAAGTCTGCTTTTCATTGAATATGACGAAAGATTTGAACAGTTCATAACATTCCCAAAACAGGAAAAAAATATTTACTTCCTGAAGGATGTAGTAAGCCGCAAAAAGCAGCTTGTTCCGCTTCTTACAGAACAGGTTGAAAATTTTGAACGCTAGAAAATGAACAGACGGTGGCAGACAGACAATTCACTTCTAAAAGCCACCGTTTTTTTTATTTGCGAACTACTTCCGGATGTTCTTCGTGGTATTTTGCTTTTGCAGCGTACATTGCCTGTTCTGCACGTTCCACAAGATCTTCCAGAGAATGGGGAAGAATTCCAAAAGCTGAACCAACAGAAACAGATGTATCTTTTAAAGCTTCTGCGCAGGAAATGAAAGATTGTGTGCGGGCATTAAATTCAACTTCTGTTGAATCCTGAATGATTGTAACAAATTCATCCCCGCCAATTCTGTAGCAGGAATTTGTACGGAAAGATTTTTTTAAGAAATCCGCAAAAGAACATAAATATTTGTCTCCGGCAGCATGACCAAAATTATCGTTCATGTACTTTAAACCGTTCAAATCAGAGAAAATTACACCGCAGGAGCCGGAAGTACGCTTGTTTACTGCTATTAAGGCCTGATTGTATGCAGTTCGGTTCTGCAATCCAGTAAGGGAATCTTCAAAACTGATTTTTTCCAGCGACTTTTGTCTGTGCATCTGTTCTGCATATTCGTCTTCAATATCGCGGACATAAATCATTATATTCTGATTCTGCAAAGTAAAATCAGGAGAAGGAACAGCTTCAAAAACTACCCAGCGAAACTCTCCGTTAGACATGCGTCTGTAACGAATTCGAAGATTTCCGCGCTTTTCAAGGAAGTAGCGTCTCATATAATCGACTTCTGTCATTCGCTTGAATACATCAATATCATCATTATGTACAGTTCCATCTTCTACAATTTCAATAAGCCACTGAGATAAAAACTTTTTTGCGCCTTCCGATTTAGGAATTTCACCATCCCTGATTTTAACAATGCTATATGTATCAAAGAACAAATCAACCTGCAGAATTTTATGAAAATCAAAATTAAGTTCGCGGACAGCAGTGTTTTCATTACAGATTTTTTCGTCTGCCAGCTTTGTGGTAAGGATTACAATTGGATTTTGCAGCGAAAAATCCGCAGGCCGCACAATTTCAGAAGTTACCCAATGATACTGATTATCTACAATTCTACGGTAATTGATTGTGTTGCGGGCTGATTCAAAAATATTGGTGATAAGAGTTTTTCTTGCAATAAAAGCTTTGTATTCAGACAAATCGTTTGCATAAATCTGAGAAAGATTTTCTGAGTTTTCAAAGAACGTAAAAATATCAGAAAATTCTGTAAAAGTATCTGGTGTTTTTAAAAATTTATATGACCCGGAAACAACATTGATTTTTATGACATCAATATAATTTTCCCAGATGACATTAAGTGCAAACTCTTTATCGTCCATATTAAAACCTGCACTATATTTTAACTCATATATCCAGATTTTTAAAGAAAAAAAAACGGCAGCTAAAAAAATCAGCTGTCGTTTTCATTTACTTTAAGATTCTGGCAATCAATTAGAATGTTGCCAAAGTTCTTTCAATTCTTTCAATTGACTTTTCTACACCAAGAATAAGGATGGAACCCATAAGTGGTGGAGAAACGCGGCTTCCTGTAACAGCCATACGGATTGGCATCATAAAGTCGCCAAGCTTAATTCCCATTTCTTCAGCCATTTTCTTTGCAAGTTCTTCCTGAGCTTCGTGTTCAAGACCTGGAAGAGCCTTAACAAATTCCTTAGATTTTTCAAGAACTTCCTTAGTTTTTGCAGCATCAAGCTTTTTAGGGACAATCTGATCAACTGGTGGAACAGCTGGTTCTGTAAACAAAAAGCGAACCATTTCTGCAGCATCTGTAAGATACTTAAGGCGTTCCTTAATAAGTGGCATAAGACCCATAAGCTTAGCCTTTACTTCAGCAGAACTCATGTTCATGCTTTTATCAACACATACAGGTTCACCATCTTCACCAAGAGCGATGCCAGAATATTCAGGTCCAACTTTTGGAGCAGGCTGAGGATTTTCAGGATTGATTTCAAGGGCAGCATCTCCAGTTCCTGTGATGAACGGAAGAGTCCATTTGTAAAGTTCTTCATCGCTGAGCATACGGATGTAGTTTCCGTTGTAGTATTCAAGCTTTTTGTAGTCGAATACAGCAGGTGCCTTGTTCAAATGTTCAAGCTTAAAAGCCTTTGCAAGTTCTTCAAGAGTATAAAATTCCTTTCCTTCTTCGTAAGAACAGCCAAGCATAGCAACGTAGTTTACGATAGCCTGTGGAAGATAACCCCGGGCACGAAATTCGTTTACAGAAGTTGAACCGTGGCGCTTAGAAAGCTTCTTTCCGTCCTGTCCGTTTACCATTGGAAGATGGCAGAATTCAGGGTGTTCCCATCCAAATGATTTGTACATCTGAACGTGAAGTGGAGTTGAAGGAATCCATTCCTGAGCGCGCATAACATGGCTGATTTTCATCATGTGGTCATCAACAATGTTTGCAAGGTGATATGTTGGGAATCCGTCAGACTTAAGCAAAACTGGATCTGGAGAAATATCTTCGTTCTTCCATTCAATGTCGCCCAAAATGTGGTCGTGGAATACAGTTGTACCTTCCATTGGAACCTTAAGGCGGATTACGTATGGTTTTCCTGCAGCAAGATTAGCCTTAACTTCTTCTTCTGTAAGGTGACGGCAGTTGCGGTCGTATCCAGGAGCCATCTTGTTTTCAGTCTGGATTTTGCGGATGCGGTCAAGGCGTTCTGCATCACAGAAACAGTAATAAGCTTCGCCGTTTTCAATAAGCTTCTGAGCATATTCCTTGTAAAGCTCAAAACGTTCACTCTGAACGTAAGGACCAAAATCACCGCCCTTTGAACCACCTTCATCCCATTCAATGCCAAGCCAGGCCATTGTGTCGTAAAGGTTAGCTACATATTTTTCATCAAAACGAGTGCGGTCAGTATCTTCAAGACGAAGAATGAATTTACCGCCTTTTGAACGTGCGTACAAGTAATTAAACAAAGCTGTTCTAACGCCACCAATATGCTGCATACCAGTAGGTGAAGGAGCGTATCTAACTCTTACTTCTTTTGATTCCATAAATGTTACCTCTTAATAGTCTGACAAGAAATTGCAACATGGATGTTGCATTTAGAGAACGTGAGTTTTGCTCGCAAAACTCATAATAAAAAATTGACAGGACGTCAATTTTTTATTGCTGCATTCCTGTTGGAGAAGGAGCATAACGAACTCTGACTTCTTTATCTGCCATTATATAACCTCTAAAAAATTATTTTCAGTTTATCTTCCCCATTATAATGAAAAACAAAATGCTTCTCAATCACATAAAAAATGAAAAAAACAACATAAATCTTCCGGGCATTTTTGCCTTACGGCAAAAACCGTGGTGTTCCGCACTTCGCCTTTCGGCTCATCCCGCCCCTTTGTGGCGGGACTAAAGGTGCTCCATACCACTTGCCTGTGGCATAACTAAAATTCCATCGCAAAAAACTTATCTCTTTTCTAAAAATATAAAAAATTATAATATAACCCGAAATTCGAGTTTTTTGAAAATTAAACATAAAATTGATTTTGCAAAAAAATTGTTTAATTATGAAAATACGGGAAGGAAGAAAGAGGCTGTCAAAAACATTCGCAAGTCGGAAACGGTAGTTTCCTTGCCGACTTGCG
>JAFOCI010000066.1 GCA_017381365.1 Treponema sp. | reverse complement strand
CGGCAAAAGCTCTTCATTCTCCTGAACAAGGATCTGTGTCCTTACTAAACATGACGAACTGATGCCTGGGTTCCGCTGAATCACTTCAGCGTATCACATTACCGCTTGTTCGTTTACCTTTTTATCATGCCTCCTGAATTTTTCAATTACAAATAGCAATCAAAATTGATTTAAAAAAATATTGAACTTGAGGTTGTCCAATAAGTTTGCATTACGGTGGTTGAGTTTATCGAAACCACCACATTTAGTGTAGCGCTCATTACTTTTGGGGCAGCCCCAACTTTCCCACAAATATATTTTACCATTATTTTATAAAACAGCGTAAAATATATTTATGGATATTTTATTGCATTAATACCAGCTCTTTGCTGGGGCAACATTGGCCTTGTAAGCAGAATCATGGGTAGTTCTGCAAAAGAACAGACAATCGGAATGACATGGGGCGCTTTTTCTATTTCTTTGATTCTCACTTTAATATTTAAAGATAATTACCTTGCGCATTGCACTGCTGAATTATGGATTACCGGTTTTTTAATGGATTTTTCTGGTGTGCAGGCCAGTTCCTTCAGTTTACAACGCTAAAAGCCATAGGCATTTCAAAAGGCTATCTGCTTTCCACAGGAAGCCAATTGATTTTAAATTCCCTGGCAGGTGCATTCATATTTTCTGAATGGAAAATATGAATGCAGCTTTTACTGGGATGTGTGGCAGTACTGCTGCTTGTCTTTGGGGCTGCACTGACAGTCGTAAAAGAAAATCAAAAAGAATTTTCACAGAGTAATGTTTCAATGACAAAAGAAAACTGGAAAATCGGTGGGTCGGTCCTGGTATTCTCAACGATTTTTTATTGCGTTTATACTGTCATTTCAACATGGCGTGGTTTGGATTTCAAAGCTTTAATTTTTCCTCAATCGCTTGGAATGGTAATAGGCGCACTGCTTTTTGGACTTCGCAAAGGAAGTATAACAAAGTCTTAAACCGCACGGCAGCTTGAATGCCGTATCGGCTTTGAAGACATTGTTATACGATATTATTGATGATAAACATTTTCATTTCTTTATTCCTTTTTTATGAAAACATTTATGTTTTAAAAGTAACGCTTCCTCATTAAATTTACTTTTTCAGGCCGCATATAACCGCTACTTTATTTAGCCCTTAAAATTCAAATGTTTTTTTCTATTTCTTTCACATATTCAATAAACTTCTTTACCGTCCAAATATCTTGTTGGTATTTTTCGGGATATGTTTTTATATATCTCTCTGGAACTACCAAAACAACTTTTTCACTTTTCATTTCTTCAAGTTGTGCGGAAGAAATTCCTTGTTGGAGTGTACACAGAAATTTGTTTTGGGAACGTAATCTGTCAGCTTCGTTTAACACTTGTCTCCAACGGTCTTTGCATGTTGTTTTATACCACACAAGTTAGAAATCCTCTTCCATAGCATCATTTTCATCTACAAATATTGTCTGCTCTTTTCCACAGCAAATTGCAGTTACTTCATAATTTATATCAGGATAACCAACTCCTGCATAATTAACAAAGTTGATCTTTGCATGATGTGTACATTGTTCAGTATCGCAATACCAAAAAATTGTATCACCTACATTAAATCTAGACTCCATAAAAATCTCCTTACCTTTTAAATATATACTCTCTGTGCCATTCCAAGAAGCTGGTGTTGATATTATATTTTAATGGTTCAATCAGCTTTTTATCCTCAATTGGTGCAAAATAAGCAGAGTAGTATTCTTTTTCAATGTTTGATTTTAACTTTGTCGATAACAAAACTTTTTTGTCATTTGAAAAACTTATGAGTCCAATATCAAATGCTTTATCATATAATGATGATAAACATATTCCATTTTCTGGATTTAATCGTTCCTTTTCATTTTCTGACCATGGAATAATATGACTTGCTACTAAAAGTTCTGGTAAATCTATTCCCGTCAATGCACATTTACTATCATAATTAGCAAGAACAATTTGACGAAATATATTTTGGTTGACACGTGTTTTTACTTGACGTATTTTTGTTTCGCCAGTTAGCCCCTGTGGAATATCTTCTATTACAGCCTCATACTTTTTTTCAATTGTTGTTCCTTCTTTAAGAGCAAGAATTCTTTCACTTTCGAAAAGCAGTTTTTCTCTATCATTAATAAATTCATTCCAGTATTCTTCACACTTTTTCCCACCATGACTCATACCTGATATACCACGTTTTTTCAAAATCGGGTCAAAGGAAGCAAAGTTAACCAACCTAAGAGCAACTGCATTTGGTGTACGTCCTATGATTTTTGCCATGTGAATGACATCTGGATTTTTTGCATCCATTTTTCCAAAAGGCATTTTTAAATATAAATTAAGTACTAAAATCATTTCTTCCCTTGTCCAAAGGTCTCTCATTGTTTTACCCTTTATAAGTATGATTTAATAAATTTTGCAACAGCACAATGCAGAGGAACTACACTTGAATTAGCAAATAATATATATGCTCTTGTATCAGAAACGGGAATTACATAATCATCGGGATACCCCATAAGTCTAGCACATTCCCGAGGTGTAAGGCGGCGTGGATTTTTTCCTTCGCCTTGGGAAATTAAAATTTCTGAACCATCTTTGTAATATCTTGCCGAAAGAGTTCTTGCGATGTCATTTTCATTTACAAGTCCATAGCCAAATCCATTTCCCATTGAACGGTGTTTTTGTGCATAGGCTTGTAAGTAAACCCAAAGATTGTCTGTTAATGTATATTTATCCAAAACTTTATTGTTTTCAAAATCAAAATATTTATCGCCATCCTGCGGAAGTCTAGGTTCAGTTCCGTCTGTTTTGTGAAGTATACTTGCCAGTTTTACTTCTCCTTTTGGTGGAAGTTCCATATCCTCAAGCGAGAAGTCAACTTTATTTCTAAATCCAACAATTACAATTCTTTCACGATGTTGAGGAACCCAGCTTTGACCGTCTATAATTCTATAACTGCAAGTATACTTTAAATCCTGTGTTAAAGTTTCCCAAATTACTTTAAAAGTATTTCCTTTGTCATGAGATTTTAAGTTTTTTACATTTTCAAGAACAAATACTTTCGGCTTCTTTTTTTCAATTATACGAGCAACATCAAAAAATAATGTTCCTTGCGTTTTATCCTCAAAGCCTGTAGGACGACCTAGGGATTTTTTCTTTGAAACTCCTGCAATACTGAATGGTTGGCATGGAAAACCAGCCAACAAAACATCGTGGTCAGGAATGTCTTCTGCATTTACTTTCGTAATGTCACCGTTTATCGGGCATTTTGAGGGATAATTATTGCTGTATGTTTTTTGTGCGAATTCATCCCATTCCGAAGTAAAAACGCATTTTCCACCAGCCTGTTCAAAGCCTTTTCTGATACCGCCAATTCCTGCAAAAAGGTCAATAAAAGTAAAATCTCCATCTTTTTCGTCATTTTCTTGGGCAGGAATTTTTCTTGAAATCATGTTTACTAATCTGTCTGCAATGAATGATTTTGGTTGTACAGAACCGTTTAGCCAACGATGAATTGTACTTTGATTAACTTGTAGTTCTGTTGCAATATCAGAAATAGAGTATAGTTTTGTAACTTGTTCTAGCAAATCTATAATTGAGGACTGAAAAAAAACTTCTTCCATATTTACCTCGAGAATGGGATTATTACTTGCATTATGCAATATTTATTCCCCATTTGTCAATTAGTAAAATCCTCAATAAAAGCGCCCCAGTCCAGGCGTCCGTATAACAAAGCATACATTCCGCAATATGCTCACAGGCGTTTTGTTCTCAGTAGGAAATCTTTTTCTTCTTCTTTCAATTTCAAGAATTGGGCTTGCAATCAGCTTAAGTCTTTCGCAAGCGGGAGTCCTTCTTTCCACCTTTGGGGCAATTTTCATTCTTAAAGAATCTAAAACAAAAAAAGAATTGTGTTTTGTAATCGTTGGAATTATCCTTATCATATCTGGAGCATTTCTGCCTGGCATTTTAAAGAATGCATAATAGACGCAGTATCACAATTTATTTTTTTTCTATATAATAATTTCACCTATGAAATATTTTTTTGAAACTTACGGCTGTCAGATGAACATTGCAGAAAGCGCAGCCGTTGAACAGCTTTTAATTGCCCGAGGATGGGAAAAATCAGAAACCGCCGAACTTGCCGATATGGCAATCATCAATACATGTTCGGTTCGTGCCAGCGCAGAAAACCGCATCTTTGGCCGTCTTGGATATTTCAAAGGACTTAAAGATGTGCGCAACAAGATGGAATTCGCAAAATACAAATCCTTTGAACTTGCCACAAAACTTGTAGAAAACGGACCAGTTCCTCTCACCGTAGTTGTAATGGGTTGTATGGCAGAACGACTTCTTGATTCGCTAAAAAAAGACTGGCCATGCATCGACTACGTTGTAGGAACATATGCAAAGCACCACTTTGGCGAAATCATCAGCGCAGTAGAAGATAAAAAAGATGCAATTCCTGTAGACGACACAGAAAACTACAAATTCGCAAGTCTGTCTTATGAAAAAGGTGCAAAATCAACTTTTGTGCCAATCATGCATGGCTGCAACAATTTTTGTACATACTGTATCGTTCCATACGTTCGCGGACGGGAAATCAGCCGCCCTGTAGAAGAAATCTTGCAGGAGCTTGATACGCTTTCCCGCTACAAGGTTCTGGACATCACATTGCTTGGTCAGAACGTAAACAGCTATCACGGCACATACAATGGCCAGGACATAAATTTTGCCCGGCTGCTTCAGATAATATGCGACCATTTGAAAGAAACAAAATCCTCAATCGGATGGGTTCGCTTCCTTTCAAGCCATCCAAAAGATTTTTCTGACGAGCTCATAGATACAATCGCAAAGAACGACCTTATCTGCCACCATATTGCCCTTCCAGTTCAGCACGGCTCCAGCGAAGTCCTAAAAGCAATGAACCGCCGCTACACCCGTGAACACTATCTTGAACTGGTGGCAAAAATCAAAAAAGCAATCCCGGATGTTTCCCTCACAACAGACATCATGATGGGCTTCCCTACAGAAACAGAAAAAGACGTTGAACTCACGCTGGACCTTATGAATCAGGTTCGCTTTGAAACCGCCTGCATGTACTACTACAATCCTCGCGAAGGTACACCAGCGGCAAAAATGGAACAGCTTCCAGAAGAAGTTCGAAAAGCCCGTCTTCAGCGCGTAATCGACCTGCAGCTGATTCACACAGACGAACAGATGAAAAAGCGCATCGGCCAGACAGTGAAGGTTCTTGTAGAAAGCGTAACCCGTGACAACAGCGAAGAGCTTCTGGGAAAAACCGCCCAGGACGAAAAAGTAAGCTTCAAAGCAAACAAATCTTTGATAGGCAAGTTCATCTATGTTACAATAACAGAGTTAAATGGTCATACATTTAAAGGATGTGTTTGCGAAGCAAACTAGTAAGCAGCAAAAGGTTACGGCACATACATCTTATGGATAACATTGTAAAAAAAATAAATAATGGAAGGAAAATATGGTAGTAAGACTTTTATGTACAATAGCAACTCTGGTAATCCTTGCCTTTTTTGTAGGATACAATCTGGACAACAAATGCGACGTCAATCTTCTTGTTCACACTTTCAAGGATGTACACATTTTTATAACAATTATTATTTCATTTGCAGCAGGAAGTCTTTTCACACTTCCAGTAATTTTTATTCACAAATCTAAGAAAAATAAAAAAGAAGATGAATCTGGTCAAAAGCAAAAGAAATTCTCTTTCAAAAAAAATAAAGGTCTTCTGGCAAAAGCAGAAGTTGCCGCAGAAGAAATTAAATCAGAAGATAAAACAATTTCTTCAGAAAATTCCGAAAGCGAAACAGGAAATCCAGTATGAAAAAAATTATAGCCACGCTGATTTTTTCAGCACTCGCATTAAGTTCATTTTCACAGGAACTGACAGCAAAAAAACTTGCAGATGAAGCAGTTGCAAAAAAATCGCCGGAAAAAGCGCTCTCTTACATTTCGGCAGAAATCAATAAAATAACAGTTCCATCAGAAAAACGCGCTGCATATACATTTTTAGGCTCCTTACAGGAATCTATGTCAAAATATGCAGATGCACAAAAATCCTACGCAACAGCCGCAGGAATCGCAGGTGGAAACGCCGATGGCATGCCAAAAAAATCATCAGAACGTCTTGTAGTTGATGCTATCCGCTGCGCACTTTCAGCCGGTGACTACGAAAACGCAGAAAATTATCTTAATTCCGCCGTACGCAATTCAAAGAACCCGGAAATTCAGGCATACATAAAGCTGTACGAGCAGTGGTCATCTCTTTGCAAAGCAGAAACCGTTTCCGACACAATCGAACCAATTGCAATGCTCAAAGCATATCTGGAAATTCCTTCCCTCAGCGCAATCAAGCCATCTGTTCTTCTTACCCTCTGGTATTTTACAGGTGATTCAAAATATTCCGTTTCATTGAACAGTGAATTTCCAAAATCATCAGAAGCCGGAATCGTAAACGGAAGAATCCAGATTTATCCAGCGCCATTCTGGTACTTTACCCCACGAAAAAACAACGTTTCTGTTGTACCCGTAGAATCAGTTCCAGAAACGGCATCTGTATCAGCAGACATTCAGATTGAAAAAGTAAAAACCGTTGGCAAAGAAGAAATCTCTTCCTCAGAAACGAAAAAAACTCAAGAAAAAACAGCCGTTCCACCTGTTTCTTCAGACCAGATAGAAACATCAGAAACAACTTCGGAAAAACCATCAAAGCAGCAGCTGGGACTTTTCCGCGACAAAAACAATGCCCAGAATTTCGTAAACCGCCTGAAAGATAAAGGCTTTACAGCCTACATCAACGAAGAAACCCGTTCCAGCGGCACAATTTATTATTCTGTACTGGTAAACGAAAACAAAGACGGCTCAATGGGAGAAATCTTAAAGTCCGCCGGCTTTGAATGTTACCCGATTTTCTAGTGTACGCACAAATTTTATAAGTTACTAAATTTTCTTCATTAAAAAAAATACATAGGGATTTGCAAATCTGCGGTTCCCTATGTATTTTATCATATCTCAGTTATAAACACTAAAATTTTCACAGATTAATAAACTGACAGAATCTTAGCCAATTTGTCCTTACCAATAATCTTCATAAATGAAGCAAGGCGTGGTCCCTGATCTTTGCCAATCAAAGCCTGATACAACGCAGTAAACAAAGCCTTTGCATCAATACCCATATCTGTAGCAATGTCGTACATGGCCTGCTGACATTCCTTGTCCATAGCAAAAGAACCAACCTTTGGTACAACTTCGTCGCGAACGCGCTTAACAGCAGTAAGCATATCACCTTCAAGATCAGCCTTTGAACCATCATTGCGTAAAGCAAAACAGAATTCTTCAGCACAAGTTGGCGCACTGTTCTGAATCCAGAACCATGCACAAGCACAACGACGGCGAAGACGTTCTTCCTGTTCAGGTTTTACATCGCCCAAAGATTTAATAACCGCATCAACATCGCCAGAATAAGTCTGGAGCAAAGTTGTAAGCATACGGAAAGTAATCTGATAAGGCATAACTTCAGGAATTTTTCCGTCAATCTGGCTAAGCATATAAATACGCTTTTCTTTGTTAAAGAAATCTTCATTCTTAGCTTTATCTACACCGTAAACTACGCGTTCAGTTTTGTCGTAATCTTCGTAAACCTTAAGAACGTCCATATCAAAAGAAATGGCAAATTCTGTGTTAGGACGAGTACCAGCAAATAAATATCGCAAAACTTCAGCCTGGTAAACATCAAGAGCATCTGGCAAAGCAATAACCTTACCCTTAGAAGAACTCATTTTTCCAGGAACACCCTTTAAATTAACAAAGTCATAACGCATAGTAACAGGAGCGGCCCAGTTATAAATACGTTTAGAAACAAGCTTAGCAGTATCGTAAGATCCACCTGGAGAAATATGATCCTTTCCGCCCGGTTCAAAAACAACCTTTTCTTCATTCCAGCGCATTGGCCAGTCTACTCGCCAACCCAATTTTGCGCCCTTAAAAGTACGAATATCAGCAGTTTCACAGTTTCCGCATTCACATTTGTAAGAAATGCCATATTCGCCGTCATAATCAGTAATTTCAGTAGTATCCTTCTGACATTTTCCACAGAAAATAGCTACAGGCCAGTAAACATCTTCCGGCTTCATTTTGTGGGCATCATCACGGTATTCGTTCAAACATTCCTTGATAACATTACGGTTCTGCATAGCCTTGCGCATACCTTCTGCATAGCGGTTTGCGCGATAACGGCTTGCCTGATACAAAAATTCAGGAGCAATACCAACACGAGGAAGCTGCTGTTCAATATCAACTTCGTGGTGACGAGCATAATTTTCGTTGCGCTTAGTAGTATCAGGAACTTCAGTAATTGGATAACGCAAATATTTTTCAAGAATTTCAGGATCAGGCATATTAGCTGGAACCTTGCGGAAAACATCATAATCGTCCCATGAATAAATAAAACGCACATTCTTGCCGCGGTCACGCAAAGCGCGAACAACTAAATCAACAGTAATAATTTCGCGGAAATTTCCCAAGTGAACAGTTCCAGAAGGTGTAATTCCAGACGCACAAGTATAAGAGTCCAAATCGCCTTTTTCAGCGATGATTTTTGAAGCCATCTGGTCAGCCCAGTGACAAAGCAAAGGATTTTTTTCTTCGTTGCTCATTATTTTCCTCTAAAAAAAAATCGTGAATAATATTTGATTATACAAAAATAATGAGCCTGATTCAATCATTAAGAGTTTTCGTCCACTTCTTCAACGTCTTCTGGATTAAAATCAACGCCAGAAGAACCACCTTCAAATTCATGGAAATCTGACTCCAGCTGAGCTTTTAATTCATCAGAAATTACAGTGTTTATAGAATTTTCATCAATTGTTTCGTTTAATTCATCTTTGTCTTCGTTAGTCTTAAATTCTTCAAGAATATTTTCCAAATCAGTCATATTTTTGTAACTTTCTTTACTTAAAGAACCAACCGCATCCATTCGAGTTACAATATCTTCTGTACCACGACTGATTTCATGAATAGCAGAAAGCGCATTCTGGAAAAGATTTTTAATTGAATTAATTTCTGACGCAACAGTTTCCTGCTGAGTGGCAAGATTTGTACAGTAAGAATTAATTTTATCCGCAGTAGAAGCAGTAATATCAGTCTTTGCCGTAATCTGACGTGTCTGGTCATCAACATTTTCAATTTCTCGGGTAATATGTGTAAAGGAATCAATCATTTCTGCAGAATGAGCAGAAACTTTAGAGAACGCAGCAGAAGCAGATTTACTTGATTCATGGGCTTCTGTAACCTTACTAATTGTCTTAGAGATAGCTTCGTTGATAGCCTGTGCATTATCAGCTGTACTTTCCGCAAGAGAACGAATTTCTTCTGCAACAACGGCAAAACCTTTACCAAATTCGCCGGCGTGAGCAGATTCAATTGCAGCATTCATAGAAAGCAAGTTTGTCTGTTCAGTAATAGAGTCAATCAAAGTAACAACTTCGCCAATTTCATCAAGCTGACCCATTACTTCCTCAAGAATTTCATTCGTTGCCGTAATCTTACTGTCACCATCAGAAACAAGAACACGCATCTCTTCAGCAACACGAGTACGTTTAATAGCATTTTCCCTAATTCCAACTACTGCGCTAGCCATAGCAGAAATGGCATTTGTACTTTCGTCAATTGCAATAGTCTGACTCTGATTGTCTGCAACAAGAGTTCTAACTTGTTCATTTGTAAGATTAATAGCGCGAACAGCGCGTTCCATTGATTCATTAATCTGATCAAATTCAATTGTAATTTCTTCAACATTTGAGTTAATTTCGTTTGTTGCTGCAGCAGTACTTGTGGAAGAATCATTAATTGAATATCCAGAAGAAATTGCCTTAGATGCGGTTTTCTTTACAACAAGGAAGAAATTATTGATTTCGTAAACCATGTTGTTCATGTTGCGCATCAAAGCCTGCATTTCGTTACTTCCTTCTGGTTCAATTTCAGAAGTAAAATCACGCTGCGCAAGCTCAAGCGACATATCACGAACTTTTTTTATACCATGAATTACGCGGTTTGTACCCTGGAGAATACTCAAAAAAACAAGTCCAATAAAAATCAGCCCAAGAATAATAACAATAAATCTGTACATCCTTGTGAAATTTTCTACAATTTCAACCAATTCAATATAGGTCTTAGCCATAACATCCTGCAGGTCAGAACCATTTTTAATGATATCTTTCATCTGCTGTTCCATAAGAATGATTCTAGACTGCAATGATTTTACATTTTCGGAATCAGGAAATCTTGTTGCACCTGCCTTAATACCATAGCGCTTGATATAACCAGCTTCGTCATCAGTCAAAGAAGTCTGCTGAATAGACTGGAACTGCGCCCCAAATGGATTTGTTTGAGAAACTACTTTGAGCCATACAGTCTGAGATTTATCAATCTGCTCAATAAATTCCTCTGGAAAAAATTTTCGCATGGGATTTTCAGAAAGTGCTCTGAATTTTTTATTTGCAGAAATTATTTTTTCTTTCCATACATCATTGATTGTGGCAACATCTGTAGACCAGTGAATACTCTGGTTCAGATAATTAATCATATCTGCAAGAGCAAACTGACATTCCTGCTGATTAAACTGAAAGTTTTGAATTTTTTGAATATAATTTGCACCGATCATAGAAAGCCCGGTGAGGAAAGCCATTTCTATTCCACAAAGCAAAGCAATTAAAGAAAAGCGTGATTTTAATTTCATATTAAATGACCTCGCATACTAGCAGCTGATAATAACTCAAATTAATTATAACCTACCTTTTTTCAACATGCTAACAAATTTTACAAAAATTTGTGATACAAAATGAAAATTTGTGATATAAATTAAATATGTTAAATCTTTTTTTCAAAAAAAATTTCTATGATGGCTGGGACAATGTAATGTATTTTTTTGTCCCTAATCTTATTATTGATTTCCTTGTTATTATCTCTTCTGCACTGTGTATTCCGGGTGTTACGATTTTTAAAGAAAGCCAGTGGTATCTTTACGTCTGGTTTGCTGCAATCATTTTATTTTCTGCCGCAGCCGGTGTTGTTACTGTAACATGGTCCGAAACTGCTGCTGGAATTGCAGATTATGATACTGTTGATATAAAAAAATTTTTTAAAGACATAAAAAACTGTATTTCAGACGGAATAAAATTCGGACTTACAATTCTTGCGGTTCTTATATATTCAATTTTCGTAATTCGATTTTTCTTTTTTCCTAAGGGAGAAAACCAGACAGTAACATTTGTCGGACTGCTTGCAGGAACTGTATACGTATGGATTGCATTCACAATTTTTCTTGCACTCAGCTGGTATCCAGCGGTAAGAGCAAATCTGCACAACGGATACAGAAAATCAATAAAAAAATGCTTTATTATCCTGTTCGATAATCTGTTTGCTTCTTTAATCATTACTTTTTATGAAATGGGCCTTATTCTTATTTCAATCATCATGCTTGGAATTGCACCTGGCATGGCAGGGCTTGTTCTTTCCCGATGCAACGCAATGCGACTTTTAATGAAAAAATATGATTATATAGAAGAATTAGACAAAAAAGGCGAACCAGCTAACAGTCAGGCTCGCCGAAAAATTCCCTGGAAAGAACTCCTTGCAGAAGAGGAAGAAGCTAATCCTGTCCGCACCTTCAAAGATTTCTGGCTTCCATGGAAAGACATGAAATAATTTAATTTATTCTATTTGTTTGTCATCAAAAGAGTTTTTGAATCCAGCTTAACCCGGGCGGCATCAAGAACGTTGCCGTCTGCCTTAAGTACGCACAGGTTCACGCCATCTTTCATTTGTGTAATATGAGCGACAGTCGCAAACAATGGTTCTTTATCCGCACTTACAGTTTCATTTAAAACTTCGTTTTCATTTGTATCGCTAAACCAGACAACAATATTTTCTACTTTTGCAAAATCTGCAACAACCTTTACATCTTCCGTACTAACTTTATCAAGATTTACACCGTCAATTACAAGTGCAGAAATATTAATTCCGCCTTCCTTTAATGATTTGATTGTATTAACAACCTTAGGCAATGTGAATGCTTCCTGATTAAAATTCAAAATCGTTCTGTTTCTTATAATAGATTCAGAAAGTTCTGAATAATCGCTTATATTCTTCTTTTTGCAGATTTCTGCAAGAACATTGTCATACCATGCAATAACATTGGAAGAATGCTGATCATAAGAAACATGAACAAGATTTTTATCATGCAGCAGCGCATCAATTCCAAACTGAACAAGAATTGAAGTTTTTCCTAAACCTTTTTTTGCAGTAACCAATCCAAGCTGACCATTTTTTAATCCACCAGCCGAAACTGCATCAAAAAAACGTACCGGGCAATGTTCTATTAAATCCTGCTTAACCATAATAAACCTCACAAAATGATTTTAAGCCCGCTCTGTTAAAAAAAAAGAGGACCTATAATCAAATATAAGTCCTCTTTTATCAAAAGTCTAGATATATTCAGATAAGTAAACCTAAAAAATGCCGGCGCATTTTTCTTCTCGGCTTGCTATCTATCAAGGAGACTGTCCAATAAGTTTGCATTACGGTGGTTGAGTTTATCGAAACCACCACATTTAGTGTAGCAGTCATTTCGACAGGCTCAATGACCACTGCAATTTATACTTTTGGGACAGCCCCTATCATTATTTATTACCAGCTTTCTTTTCTTCCTGATATTTTTTGCAAAGTTCTTCTGCAACTGTGTTTGGAACTTTACCATATTTCAAGAATTCCATTGTGAATTCACCCTTACCCTGTGTTGAAGAACGAAGGATAGTAGAGAATCCGAACATTTCAGAAAGTGGTACTTCAGCATTTACTACTGTTGTACCATTTTCATCTGTTGATTCACCAATGATACCACGGCGCTGGTTGATAAGACCAAAGATATTTCCCTGGAATTCATTAGGAGCAGCAATCTGTACTTTCATGATTGGTTCAAGAATAGAAGGCTTAGCCTTCATGTAACCTTCACGGAAAGCACCAATAGCAGCTGTCTGGAATGCGTTATCGTTAGAGTCTACTGGGTGTGACTGACCATCATTAATAGTTACACGAACACCTACGATAGGAGCACCAATCAATGAACCTTCCTTCATAGCGCGCTGGAATCCCTTATCACAAGACGGGATGAATTCGTTAGGAATAGCACCACCCTTGATAGAGTTTACAAATTCGTAATCTTTTTCTTCGATTGGTTCCATGAAACCTGCAACACGACCGTACTGACCAGAACCACCAGACTGTTTCTTATGTGTATAGTTAAAGTCTGCCTTAGCACCGATAGATTCACGGTAAGCTACCTGTGGAGCACCTGTTTCAACTTCACAGTTGTATTCACGACGCATACGTTCAACGTATACTTCAAGGTGCAATTCACCCATACCACGGATGATTGTTTCAGAAGATTCTGGATCTACGTGTACACGGAAAGTTGGGTCTTCTTTTGTAAAGCGGTTAAGAGCCTTAGACATCTGCATAGCAGCCTGTTTGTCTTTTGGAGTAATAGACAAAGAAATTACAGGTTCTGGAACGTACATAGAAGCCATTGAGTAGTTTACACCACCGTTTACAAATGTATCACCAGAAGCACAGTCTACACCGAAGAGAGCAACGATATCACCTGCGCAGCCTTCGTTGATATCTTCCATAGCAGCAGAGTTCATACGAACAAGACGTCCAACCTTGAAGCGTTTCTTGTTACGTGTGTTGTAAAGTTCTTCACCCTTCTTGATTTTTCCCTGGTAAACACGAGTATATGTAAGCTGACCGTACTGACCATCATCAAGTTTGAAACCAAGAGCAACACATGGTTTGTTGTCAACTGATTCAAGTTCTACTTCAGCTTCGTTGTTATCGAGGTCAAGAGCAACGTTCTTTACTTCGTTTGGAGCCGGGAGGTAGTCACGAACAGCATCCAGCAATGGCTGGATACCTTTGTTAACGTGAGCAGATCCGAGGAATACACCAACGAACTGTTCAGAAAGAGTACCCTTACGGATAGCAGCCTTGAGTTTTGCTTCATCAAGATCGTTGTATCCTTTTTCCATGATGTCTTCCATCAAAGAATCATCAAACATAGAAGCAGCATCACAAAGTTCTTCACGGTATTTGTTAGCTTCATCAACAAGATTAGCTGGAATATCTGTTACGCGGAGATCTTCACCGTTTGGACCGTCAAAGTAGATAGCCTTCATCTGAACGAGGTCTACAACACCTTCAAGTTTGTCTTCCAATCCGATTGGGATTTCCATCATGTGTGAGTTAAGACCAAGCTTATCGCGAACCTGGTTACAAACACGGATAGGATTTGCCCCCTGACGGTCACATTTGTTTACGAATGCAACGCGTGGTACATGATAACGTTTTAACTGACGGTCTACAGTAATAGACTGTGACTGAACACCAGCTACGGCACAAAGAATCATGATAGCGCCGTCAAGAACGCGGAGTGAGCGTTCAACTTCTACAGTAAAGTCTACGTGACCTGGAGTGTCGATAAGATTGATTGTGTAGTCTTTCCACTGAACCTGTGTAGCTGCTGACTGGATTGTGATACCACGTTCACGTTCCAATTCCATGTTATCCATTACAGCACCAACACCGTCCTTACCACGTACTTCGTGAATAGCATGAATCTTGTTACAGTAGAACAAGATACGTTCAGAAGTTGTTGTTTTACCTGAGTCAATGTGAGCACTGATACCGATATTTCTAACTTTTGAAATATCCCAAGCCATATTATTACCTCTTTAAAAATAAAATTTACAAGTTTAGTTTTTCAATAATACAAAAACTTGAAACGTTGTTCAATAGTCATAATTGTGATAAACTTGTTATTATGGAAGAATTAAACAGTAAACAGAGAAAAATATTAGAAAAATATGCCAATAATCTTAATCCGGTTGTAATCATCGGAGGAAATGGCGTAACAGAAAGCGTTACAGAAAAGGTTTTGCAGTCAGTAAACTGCCATGAATTATTAAAAATCAAATTCAATGAATTTAAAGAAGAAAAACATGAACTTACAGCAAAGCTTTGCAAAAGCTGTGACGCAGCCCTTGTCCGTATAATCGGCAATGTTGCAGTTCTCTACAAGCCTGCCGAAAAACCTGCAGACAGAAAATATGAAAAGGAACTTAAAAAACTTGATTTTAAAAAAAATTAAGTAACTTTTTGATTTAATTTGAATTATATAAATAAAGAGGAAATATAAAAATGATTGAAGTATCTCACGTTTCCCGAACATTCGGGACATTTCGTGCGGTAAATGACGTTAGTTTTTCAATTCCGACAGGTCAGATTGTCGGTTTGCTGGGACCAAACGGTGCCGGAAAAACTACAACAATGCGCATGATTACAGGTTTCTTAAAACCAACTGATGGTTCTATAAAAATTGACGGAATCGACATTTCAGAAAATCCTGTAGAATCAAAAAGAAAAATCGGCTATATGCCAGAATCAGCTCCACTTTATGGAGAAATGATTGTAGAAGATTATCTTCGATATGTAGCAGAGCTTGAAGGTAAGAATGCAGATGAAAAGGTTCCTTTGCTATGTAAGGAATGCGGACTTAAAGAAGTAATGCATAAAAATATTGGCGAGCTTAGCCGTGGTTACAGACAGCGCGTTGGTCTTGCCCATGCACTTATGAACGACCCTGAAATTCTTATTCTTGACGAACCGACTTCAGGACTAGATCCAAATCAGATTGAAGACGTTCGAACTCTTATCAAAGAAATCGGAAAAACACGAACTGTAATCATTTCCACTCATATCCTTAGCGAAGTTGAAATGCTCTGTTCAAGGGTAATCATCATAAGCGGCGGAAAACTTGTAGCAGATAATCCAACAGAACAGCTCCGTGCAAACTACGGTCATTCTGCAGTTCTTAAGGTTACAGCAAACGCTTCTGACACAGAGCTTAGCGGCGCTGTCAATGGAATTGACGGAATAGAAAATATTGCATTTGAAAAGGTAGAAAACGGAACAACCGCAATAATTTCTATTGACGGAAAAACAGAAATCCGACCTGCCGTTGCAAAAGCAATTCTTGAAAAAGGCTTTGACCTTTACGAACTTTACCTGCAGAAAAACAGCCTTGAAGATGTATTCCATACATTAACTGCTGACAATGGAGCTGAAAAATGAGTTCAAATACAAATAAAACAAAAAATCCTGCAATCATAATAATGAAACGGGAACTGGGCACATACTTTTCAAGTCCGATTGCATATATCGTTACCGGACTATTTCTTATCATTTCTGGAGTAATGTTCTTTACAGCATTTTATCTTCAGAATAGAGCAAGTTTAAGAAATCTTTTTTCTTTGCTTCCTATGGTTCTTTCGTTCTTTATTCCAGCATTGACAATGCGGCTTTTTTCGGAAGAAAAAAAGAGCGGCTCAATTGAAACTCTTCTTACACTTCCTGTAACAGAATTTGATATCGTTCTCGGAAAAACACTTGCTGCTTTCATAACTTCTGTTGTGATGATTGCACCAACAGTTCTTTACCTTATCGGCATTCTTCCATTCGGAAAGCCTGACGCAGGTCCTGTTGTATGCGGTTATATCGGTGCACTTTTCCTTTGCGCTGCATATTCAGCTGTTGGAGTTTTTGCTTCATCAATCACTAAAAATCAGATTATTGCGTTCTTTACAGCATTCATCATCTGTATCGTTCTTACAATGATCAGCGAATTCCTTATTTTCCTGCCAGGTCCAATTGTAGGATTTCTTCAGTTTATAAGCGCAAACCAGCACTTTACTTCAATTTCACGGGGAATCATTGATACTCGTGATTTGCTGTATTTTATTTCGCTTACAGCAATTTTCTTCAGTCTGACAGTAATCTGCCAGCAGAACGAACGCAAATAAAGGTGAACGTATGAATAAATTTGTAAAATGGTTAAAAAGCTCTTCCAGTGATCTTGTACTTTTTGTACTGATTCTGGTTCTTGCAAATATTGCCGGCAGAAAAGCATTCCTTCGTCTTGATCTTACAAGTCAGGGGTCCTATTCAATTTCAGAAGCCAGTAAAAGTACTGTAAAAACATTAACTGAACCACTCAGCATAAAAGTTTTCTTCAGTGACAATCTTCCAGCTCCTTACAATTCAACAGCTCAGTACGTAAAAGACATTCTCGTTGAATACAAAGGCGCTGCAAACCGCAATTTCAGCTATCAGTTCTTCAATATGAACAAACCTGAAAATCAGAAAATCGCCCAGGGCTACGGCTTACGTCAAGTTCAGATTCAGCAGGTAAAAAACAGCGAAGTTGGATTCAAACAGGTATGGATGGGACTTGCAATTGTTTACGGCGATGCAATTGAACTGATTGACGGCATCACCAGTGATTCAGGTTTTGAATACAATCTTACAACAAAGATTTCAAAAATGATTGCTCAGGCAGATACACTTTCTGGTCTTGGCGCAGACGAAAAAATCACACTTACACTTTATGCCAGCGACAATCTTAAGCAGTTCCGCATCAACGGTTATGACAACATCAACAATCAGATTGCTGCAGCATTCAACAAAGTTAATCAGAAAAATCTTAACCGCCTTGCTTATATTTCAAAAAATCCATCTGATGATGAAATTAAAGAGCTTGCAGACGAATACGGACTTCAGCTTTTTACATGGAAAGAAAAAGATGGTTCAGAAGGCAAAGGTATTTTTGGTCTTGTAATCGGTTATGGCGAAAATTTCCGTACAATTCCACTTTCAATCCAGCGTTCAATTTTCGGATACGGAATTGCAGGTATTCAGGAAGCAGAAAAAAATATTTCTGACAGTCTTGAAAGTCTTCTTTCTAAATCTACAAAAATCGGTTATGTAACAGGTCATGGAGAAGCAGAGCTTACTGACCAGAACGGTTCAGACATCAATTTCAAGAAAATCATTTCTGACATGTATGAATTCCAGGAACTGAAACTTGCTGACGAAGAAATTCCTTCTAATCTGAATGCAATCGTAATCAATGGACCACAGTCAGAGCTTTCTGAAAAGGAACTTTATAAAATTGACCAGTTCGTAATGAAAGGCGGAAACGTGATGATTTTTGCAGATCCGTTCAAATCTGAACAGGCAAATTACTACCAGCAGCCAACTTACACTAAAATTGATTCTGGTCTTAACAAAATTCTTTCTGCTTATGGTGCAACTTTGGAATCAAATTACGTATTTGATGAAGAATGTTACATTTACCAGCAGCAGGGTTACGGAAACATCAAGATGTTCTGGGCTCCAATGCTTCAGAAACGTCAGCTTTCTGAAAAAAATCCAATCACAAAGAATCTTGGCTATGTAATTTTCCTTCAGCCTGGAACCATTTCTGTAGACAGCGAAAAAGCTGGCAAAAACGTAAAGATTACAGTTCTTGCAAAAACTTCTCCAAAAGCATGGACAGAAACTCAGAACTTCCAGATTAGTCCTCAGATGCAGGCTCCTTACGATAAAACCCGGGAAAAGGCAGAAAACATCACAGTTCTTCTTGAAGGAAAATTCAACAGTGCTTTTGACAAAAATCCTTCTGAAGAAGCCTCTGAAAACGAAGAGCTTTCGACAACAACACATCTTTCAAGCGGCACTCGCAGCGGAAAGATTTTTGTTGCAAACACAGCCATGATTACTTCAAACCAGCTTATCAATGATTCTGGAAGCGAACCTATCGCAATGTTCATCAGAAATGCAGTTGATTACATGAACGGAAATGTTGATCTTTGCACAATGCGTACAAAAGGTCTTACTCTTAATACTCTTTCTGGAACAGGAACTGCCCTTGCACTTATCGTAAGATACTTCAACCAGTTCGGTCTTGCAGTGCTTGTAGCTATTGCAGGTCTTATCATGTGGCGTTTAAGAATGATTCGCCGAAAAAAGATTCATATCCGCTACAATCCAAACGACTCAAGAGATTCTGAAACAGAAAATTCATCAAAGAAGATAGACAATATGTAGTGCCATCCAGTTTGTAAAAACGTGGATTTAGCGTCAAAATGTTAATGATAAAAATAACAGTATGGGCATTACCTCATACAAAGTGGAGACACTACATGGAAATTATAACACGAAACGAAAAGATTT
>JAFOCI010000065.1 GCA_017381365.1 Treponema sp. | reverse complement strand
TCTGGAAGAAGAATGCATCTTTCAGGTGGAAGACTTCCAAATCATTTAGGATTTTTCGACATGAGCGGAAATGTTCCTGAATGGTGTTTTGACTACGATGTTCCTTACGGTTCAGTTTATAAATTTTCTACTGCACGAGGACTTAGAGGCGGAGACCATTTAAATGAAATCGTAGGTTCACGCTGTTCCGGAAACAAAGGCGGTGCTTTAGTTGGGCTTGCATTCGGTTTCCGTATTGCACAGAATCATTAAATGAAAAAACTGATTACAAATTCAAAGAAACCTACGGAGTAGATACGGTGAAGATTGAGTATTAACAATTTTATTTTCACAAAAGGGGCTGTCCCAAAAGTAATGACTGCTACACTAAATGTGGTGGTTTCGATAAACTCAACCACCGTAATGCAAACTTATTGGACAACCCCTTTTAAAATGCGCTGTTTACATCAGGTACGTTGTAATCCAGCGACTGATTATGGTCTTCTTGATTCCTATGAATATGATGATTATGACCAACTTATCCAGCTTCTTGATTCAACTTGTAATGCTGACGGTACAAAAAATCTTGAAAAACGTATGGAAGATGTAAAAAATCGATATGGATATTATCCTCAGGCAAAGTACGACAAAAACACTGAACTTAAAACTTATTTTGAAAAACTTATGGGTAAAGATTTGTATACAGTACTTCAATGAAAAAAAGTAATAAGTCATCAAGGACATTCAATTTGACTACTCTCCGCTCTTGACATCCTCGTTTGTTACAATATGCCTAGAAAATTGAACATTGCTTAATGTAAAAGCATAAAATGGTGATGTTTTAATTGCATTTGCAAGTATTTTGAACTTAATTTTTGTACTTGCATTTATTGTGATTTGTAAAAAACAGATAAAAACTTTAATTTCAAGAAGTACTTCTGCAAGTTTTCTAGTGATTTAATTATCTGATTTATTACAGAGTCAATTTTTTGTCTTGTTATTATCATACAAACTAGACTAGTTACTCATTAAACATTATGAATCATCAATTATAAATTCTCTACACTTTCAAGCAATTCTTCACTATATTTAAATTATGGCAGAGAAGGATATAACAGAAAAAAATCTTGAAGCCCTTAATGATGTATTTGCAGATATTGTAAATGTACTGTTATTTAAGGGTGAACAAGTCATCAATGAAAAAGACCTTGAAGCTGATACAACCAAAAGCATGTTTAAGGCTGATGGCAAAATCCATGAACAGGAACGTGATGTTTCAAAGTTCTGGAAAAATGGAGAAATCCGCATTTCCATTTTAGGAATCGAAAATCAGACAGCACAAGATTCTGATATGCCTCTTCGTGTAATCAGTTATGACGGAGCAAGCTATAAGCAGCAGCTTCTAGATAATAAAAACCAGAAGAAGCGATATCCTGTTGCAACTCTGGTTTTATATTTTGGAACTGAAGAAAAATGGGCCAAAGCAAAACATCTTTACGACTGTTTTGAAGTCCCAGAAAAATTAAAGCCTTTTGTAAATGACTATAAAATCAATGTATTCAACATTGCATTTTTAAGTCCAAAGACTATTGCAATGTTCAAAAGTGATTTTAAGATTATTGCAGAATATTTCAGAGCAAAACGCTTGAATCAAAAATATAAAGGTTCAAAAGAAAAGCTTAAACACGCGAATGAAACCTTAAAAATGTTTTCTGCATTAACAGGTGACGATTCTTTTGAAAAAGTGTATAATGAAGGTAACTTTAACAAAGGAGGTATTACTATGTGCGATGTTGTTGAAAGAATCAGAAATGATGGTAGAACTGAAGGTAGAACAGAAGAACAAGAAAGAATTATTATGAATCTTATCGAATCAAATGCTGGAACAATTGAACAGATTGCAGCATGGGTAAAACTTCCTGTAAAAGAAGTTCAGAAGATTGCCCGAAAAGTTCCTGTAAACGTTTAAGTTAATTCATAATGCTTAATTGATTACTCATTGAGCATTATGCTTATGCCATATTAACCCAAATCTCCGAACTAAACGACCCTGTCATAAATTCTGTGTAAATGGCAAGGTTTAATTAAAAACAGGAACACGCCCGTCAAAAAGAATAGCAAATTGGTTTACCGCCAGTGTCCAGTCCTTTATGGACATAGTCCAACGGGTAAGGTTTGTCAAAAATGAGATGCTTTAAAGCTGTCCGTTACAGTATTTTTTTTTACCGCAATTTTCCATTTTCAAGAATATAATGTTCATCGCAGGAAGCAGCTGCTTTTTCGTCGTGAGTGGCAAGAAGAACTGCTTTTCCGTTTTTTGCAAGTGTCCTGAAAATCTGGTTGATTTTATCTGCCTGTTCACTGTCAAGATTAGAAGACGGCTCGTCAGCGATTATAATCTCCGGGTCGTTCATCAGTGCGCGGGCAATTACTGTGCGGCGATTTTCTCCGCCAGAAAGAGTTCCTGGAAAACTTTCGGATAGTTTTTCAAGTCCAAGCTGAACAAGAAGTTCACTGGCACGAAAAATTGTTTGACGTGCATCTGATTTTGAACCGTCTGTTAAAAAAAACGGAAGGCGAACATTATCAAGAACATTCAGCGATGGAATCAGGCTGTATTCCTGCGAAACAAAACCGATATTTTTGTTTCTGAGTTTTGAAATTTCATCATCAGAAAATTCCGCAATATCTGTTCCGTTCCAGAAAACGCTTCCTGAAGACGGCTTTTGAATTCCTGCTGCAATTGAAAGGAGCGTACTTTTTCCTGCCCCAGAAACACCAGTAAGTGCAATGATTTTTCTCCACTGCAATTTTAATGAGCTGTTTTTTAAGACGGTGCGTTCGATTCCGTTCTGCCAGAAAGTTTTTGAAATGTCGTTAAGTTCTATATTCATTTTAACTCCGCAAAAAAAATTCAGCCTTGTTTCATTGCGCTGTACGGTTCAAGTTTTGAAACTGCAATAATGCTTTTTAAAGCAGAAAACAGGACTGCAAAAATGACTGCCAGTAAGACAGCACAACCTGTCAAAAAGAGAATTGCAGGCGGCGGAAAAACAAGCGGCACTGACAACGCTGAATCAATTGCTATGCAGAACGGAAAAACAAGAAGGCTCGCAAGAGCAATTCCAGAAAGTCCTCCTGCAACGCTTATAAAAAGCGCTTCGTACAAAAGTATTTTTGCACATTTTTTATGAGCTGCCCCTAAGATTCTTAGAATTGAAAACTCAGCTGTTCTTGAAGAAACTGCAAGCGAAAAAATTATCGCAAGCGAAATGACTGTAAAAAGCGTGACAGAAACTGCAAGAATTTTGAGTATAAAAAAAACGGAATCAAGGCTGGATGAAATTTCAGAAAAAACGGCATCGCGCTTTACTACGCTGACGTTCGGAATTCGGGATGTAATTTTTACTGCGGTGCTGTCTGCCTTTGCTCCTTCTGAAAGCCTGACAAAAACAGCACTGACTTTTGAACCGGCTTTGCCATCAAAAATAAAACCAAAGCCGCGTCCTTTTGCATCGTCATAAATTTCATTTAACGTATTCATGCTTACAAATACTGCATTATCAATTCCTGCCCCGCTTTTAGAAAGTTTGCCGGAAACAGGATGCGTTTTACCAAAAAAACGTACGCCGTCTTTTTGCGTAAGTACATTGCTTCCGGTTACGACGCATCCTTCTGTATAAAATTCTTCCGTGAATTTTTTTGAATCTGGAGGAAAGGATTCTTCTATCCACGGAGAAATTACAAAATCTGTTTCCGGTTCAAATCCTACAATCTGAACCGGAAAATCGCAGCAATCTTCGCTTACGCTTGTAAGATAAAAGCGTGATGTAACTTTTTCTACGCCTTCAATTTGACTGATTTTTTCTGCAATTTCTTTTTCCATATAAAAATAATTCGGTTCGCCTGAAATCAGGACTGACTGCATTTTTTGTTCAGCTCCTTTTGGCACAATCATTAAATCTGCCCCGAGCCTTTTTTGGATTGTGTTTATTCCGTTTTTAAGTCCGAAGGAAAGAATGATGCACGCAAAAACAGACGCTGCACAAAGCGAAGTTAAAAGAAGCATTGAAAGAGTACGGTTTATTTTATACGAAAGGTTTGAAAGTGCAATTGAAAGCGAAGAAAGTTTTTTCATCAGTTAATCTCCGGTTTTCTTTGAACGCTGAAGTCAAGCTAATGCTGTCTGCAATGCAACGGCAAGAATAATCAGAATTGCCGCAACAATCAAAAACGGTTTTGTAACTGAATGACAGTGCATTATAGGTTTTGCGCACACGCCGATTAATGCCGACGGAACAAGGATAACGCCTATGGCATTTACGACGATTGCAAGACTAAACGCAATGTTTGCCTGAATGTTTAAATTTTTTAAGGCAAAGACAATTTGCAAAGCAGCAAAAACTGCAATAGAAATTCCAAGAAAAATTTCTGCACGTGCTGTCCAAAAACACTTCATCGGTTTTTCCGTAACTTTGCACACAGAAGCAAAAGTTTGAGGTGCAACGGCAATGAGGATTCCGAGAACTACTGTGACTGCAGCAAAAATAATTGGCTGTAAGTTTGGTTTTAATTCTTTTGACATTTTTTTCTCCAACTACAATATCCATTTTCTAAAAATAAAAACACCGCAGTTTGAAAAACAAGGCTTGAATTAACTGCGGTGTTTGTTGCACGTTGTGCGTATATTATGCACGTGGTTCTGTAATTTCTATGTATTTGCCTTTTTCAGAATCGTAAATGTAGCCGTCTGGTACGCCTGGAAGTTCTATATAACCGGTTTTTACAAATTTTTCGATGTCTGTTTCGGCTTTGAGAATTCCTGCCACCTGAAGCTGCTTGGCGGCAGCTTCAAATGTCTTTTTGCCAAGTGAACGGCTTGGAATAAAATCAAGTTCATCAAGAAGTTTTGAGTTAAAATCCAAATCACCAGAAACAAGGTTATTTTCAATCTGGATTCGGGCAGCTTCTACTGGTTCTGCTTCTACAAATGCCGATGCTTTTTGCAATGCACGGGTAACTGCAGCGGCTCCTTCTGGATTTTCTTTTAGAAGCTTGTGTGTTACAAACTGCTGGCAGCAATATTCGTGAACGAATTTTTCATCTGTTCCTGTATCAAGAATTTTTCTAAAGCCATAAGCCAATTCTCCGCGGGTTGCTACTGGGTCATGAGCACCGATTACATCTACAGCACCATTGTTCAGGGCAATGGCAAGGTCAGAAGATGAATATGCAAGGAATTCAACTTCGTTGTTGTCTGCCGTTACGCCGATTCCTACATCAAGAAGTTTGCGCTTAAGGTTCATAACAGAACTGTCTGCCAGACCTGGAACGCCAATTTTTTTTCCGCGGAGATCTTTTACAGACTGAATGTCGCTGTCTGCCCGAACGTAATATTTTGTACAGCCAGTGTGGATTCCTGAAGTGTATGAAATTGGAAGTCCGTTTTCAATTGCCTGAAGCTGTGTTGCATAAAGTCCGTAACCTGCGTCAACTTTTCCAGAGCCAATAAGTTCTGCGAGTGTCGGACCGCCTTCAACAACGTTTACGTATTCTGCTTTCTGCCCTATTTTTGCAAGTTCTTCTTCAAAAAGTCCTTTTTTCATTGCAATGTGAACAGGAGCAGCACACAAAGTTCCTGTCTGATAATTTATGCGAACAACTTTTTGAGTGCTGTTTTTACCAGAACTTACTGAAGTACCTGCGGCATTGTCTTTTTTTGAACAGCTGCAGATTACCAAAGCAGAAGCAATCAATAATGCAAGTCCAGCCCCAGAGTGAGCGGATAACCGAAATAAATTTTTAGTCATATTACCTCCAATAAAAAGTCAATGAGGAAAGTCGGAAGCAAAACTTCCTAACAATTTCCGATTTGACTTTCAATAAAATTTTTACTCTCTTTCGTATAAACAGTAGATTAAATCGAGTATTCAACCTCGTTGATTTTTCCTGCGTAGTTCAGGATTTTTAATATTTCTGTTCTGTACTGCAAAAATACGTCCTGACTTCGTGCTCTTGGGTGGCTCATTTCGATTTTGATGATTTTTTCTACCTTTGCAGGACGCGGCGTCATTACGATTATGTAATCGCTTAAATAAACTGCTTCGTCTACGTCGTGAGTGACCATCACCATTGTCATACTGTTTTCCTGCCGGATTCGAAGGATTTCGTCCTGCATGGTCATTCTGGTAAAGGCATCAAGGGCACCAAGTGGTTCATCAAGCAAAAGGATTTTTGGATGACCTACAAGTGCGCGGGCAAGGCTTGCTCTTTGGTTCATTCCGCCAGAAAGCTGATGTGGATATGATTTTTCAAAACCAGAAAGCCCTACAAGATTGATGAATTTCTGAACGTCACCTTTGCGCTGTTTGTAAATTCCGCGCGCCCTAAGTCCAAACGAAATATTATCTTTAATTGAAAGCCAAGGAAAAAGATTTGCCTGCTGAAAAGCAAAGCCCCTGTCGCTTCCGGGTTTTGTAACTTTTTCGCCATCTACGGTAACAGTTCCAGATGTGGGAACTTCAAGACCTGCAATGCAGCGGAGCAAAGTTGTTTTTCCGCAACCGGAAGGTCCAATGAGCGAAACAAAACTTCCTTCAGGAATTTCTGCCGTTATGCCGTCAAGGACAACGACTTTTTCTTCATCATTTCCGCCAAAAACTTTGGAAAGATTTTCTATTTGAATTCTACCACTCATAATGTTCCCCTGTCTGTTACCACTTTACAAGTCCTTTTTGCCAGCCTAAAAGCCGCTTTCTTACTTTGAACAGTGCTGTGATAATTACCGTACAGAAAAGTGCTATCATGATTAGTCCTGCGTAAACTCCGCTGTAAACCATCATTGCTTTTTGCCAGCTTATGTACCAGCCGATTCCGTATTTTGCGCCGAACATTTCCGCTGTCATAAGGGCAATAAAGGCCGCACAAATTCCGTTAAACACACCCTGAAAAATATTCGGCAATGCGGCCGGGACTGCAATTTTAAAAACCTGGAAAAAAGTTCCTGCTCCCAGCGTTCTTCCCACTTCAAAATAAACCTTCGAAGTATTTTGAATTCCTGAACTTGTCATAAGCTGAACTGGAAACCACACGGCAAGGGCGATTATAAAAACGCTTGCTCCGAATGTTGTTGGAAATGTTGTAAGCACCAGAGGAATCCATGCGGTGGCAGGGATCGGACCTATCAACTTGATGTAGGGATTTATCCAGTAATAAACTTTGCTTGAAAATCCCAAAAAAACGCCTGTAATAAATCCTGCAAGAACTCCCCAGAACACACCAAAAATAAGCAGTTTGAACGAATAAAAAATACACTTGAGTACAAGCTGCCAGGATTCCACAAAAATTGCCAGAATATTGTCAAAAGACGGGAAAAATATCACCGAAAGAAGGACAAGTTTTGCTGTTATTACATTGATAAGTACAATAACAAGAGCAGCGCCAAGCCAGAACGGGCCTTTGTGTTCAAGATATTCGGCTATTTTATTGAAGAAAAATGAGAGAACAAAAGATATAAGCGGAATTGCCGACAACGCCAGCAAAAAAGTTGTGTAGTACGGTCGTTTAGCCACAGGATGCGAGGAATTGTCTGGAACAAGAACCTGCACCAAAAGCGTGATTATTACGCCTGCCAGAGGAAGAAGGCGTTTTGCAGTCTTTTTTATGTTTGAATTTTTACTTTGAAGTTTTGTTTGCATTCTGCATCTCCAATAAAAAGTCAATTGTAGATAAAAACGCCGACGCTATTTAAGACAGAGTTTTTATTACATCTCTATTGCCAGATACTATATTTTACCTAGCGATATAGTAGGTATATAAAATATTCATATTTCTGTCTAATATAACTTTTTTATATAAGTGATAGATTTTTTTTATGGAAACCTTAAAAAATTCAGTTTTTTGGTAACTTTGTACAAACAGAAGCTTCTTGCTTATTATATAAAATCAGGAAAGTATTGAATTATAGATTCATCGAAATAAAACATCTTGACAGCACGTATTATTTATATCTTTTTATACGTATTTAAGTGAAAAAATGAAAGCAAAATTAACTTTAAAACTAAATGAGAATTCTATCTCACGCGTGAAAGAATATGTTTTGCGAATAGAAACCTCACTTTCTTAAATTGCGGAACTGAAAATGACAGTGGATGCGGCAGTTTATGGCATTTTTGAACGCATTGGAATGACGGCTCTGCTTCTTATTACACTTGCTGAAGCATATTTTCAGGATCGTCTTGCGCTTTGACTTTATCATTTGCTTTAATAATGATTCCCTGTTCGTCAATAAGATATGTCGTTCTGACAACTCCCATTGAAACTTTTCCGTAATTCTTTTTTTCTTTCCAAACATCGTATGCTTCAATTACTTTGCGTTCAACATCAGAAAGCAGAGTAAATGCAAGACCGTACTTTTCTTCAAATTTTTTATGAGATGATACAGAATCCTTGCTAACCCCAAGGATTACAGCGCCTTTTTGCATAAACTGCGGATATCTTTCCGAAAAACCACAGGCCTGTTTTGTGCATCCTGGAGTATTATCTTTTGGGTAAAAATAAAGAATGACTTTTTTTCCCACATAATCGCTAAGTTTATGTATCTTTCCATTCTGATCTGGTAATTCAAAATCTGGTGCTTTTGTTCCTGTTTCTAACATTTTTCCTCCAATAAAAAACACTGACTCTATTTCAGGCAGAATTTTTGATAGACCTCTAATGTTTTTTATTATCATAATATTAAAAACTATAAGAATCAATTTTTTTAGCATCTAGCCATGGATGATAAAATTTCAGTTTTTAAACTTAATGGGGCTGTCCAATAAGTTTGCATTACGGTGGTTGAGTTTATCGAAACCACCACATTTAGTGTAGCAGTCATTTCGACGAGTGGTTCCTGAGCCTGTCGAAGGGCTCAATGAGCGCTACACTCATTACTTTTGGGACAACCCCT
>JAFOCI010000064.1 GCA_017381365.1 Treponema sp. | reverse complement strand
ATTTCTTCCATATCTTTACAGCCTGTCAAATATCCTATCAGCACAATCATTAAAATATCGCACAGGTTATGCTTCTTGCATCTGTCAATTCTGAAATCTTTTATTGTCATTAGTGATTCTTTCAATGTCATTTTTTTCTCCGAAAGAATTCTAATGCTTTTTTAGATTTTTAAATACTATACTTTGTTTAGTATTTATTTTAAAAGTATTTAAAATGCGTTTGCCCTGTTATTTCGCTTGACTATTGTTTTATTTTTTAAGAATATATTTACATTATGGAAAATATTGAGATTAACCGCGCATATTTAGAAACTTTGTCTTATGCAGATTTGCTTAAGATTGCAGATGATAATGGAATTGATGTACCTGCAGATTTAAGCCGTGGTTTTCTTATCGGTGAGATTATCGAAATTATTGATGAGAATAAAAAAGCTGGTGACGAAATTGATATGATGATATCTGATTCAATGACGGCTATGGAGTCAGATGATTTAAGTTTGCGGACTTTTAATTCAACAGAAGTAGAAGTTGTTTTGAGAAATCCTGCCTGGGCTTTTGTATATTGGAATATAAGTGAATCAGATAGAATTTCTCTGGAGAAAGCATTTATTAGTCAAATGGTTCTTAGAGTAAGTTTTTTCAATGCAAAAGAAGAAATCAAACCTGATGAATATTTTGATGTGCAGATTTCAAAGGACGATTCAGGGCAGTATGTGCTTTTGCCAGCCGGGAAAAAGTTTTTTATGGTTGATTTATTGTTCAATATTGATGGTATCATCGATATTCTTTCTTCATCTAAAACTATAGAGATGCCTGCTGGTGCGGAAGTTCTTTCTGATTTTCGTCCAGGGAAGAATGAAAATGTATCAGAAATTTTAAAACTTTCTGGTTTTAATAAGCTTTTGCTTGAACATTATAAAAATCACAGAGAATCTTTTTCTTAATTTAAAAATACAGATAACTAAAAACAGGATAAAAAAATGGGAAATAAAAAATTAGTGTTTGTCCTAACGGCTAGTCAGGATTATTTGCGACATGCAAATGAAGATGAAAAAAAATACACTGCTGTTACAAATTCTCTTTTTGAGTCTATTTCAGATACTTACATTCCTTTGCTAAAAATGCTGGAAAATCTGGAAAAGGATAATGTGGCTTTTAAGGTTGCACTTGTGCTTCCTCCTATGCTTTGTACTTTGCTGGAAGATCCTGTTGTTCAGAAACAATATAATGACTGGCTTGATAAAAAAATTGAGTTTGGACAGAAAGAAATTGTTAGAACTGCATCAAATCCAGAACTTTTAAAGCTTGCAAAATATTGTTTTGAAAAAAATCAGGAAGATAAACTTGCTTTTGAAAGTTATGGTCAGAGAATCATCAAAAAATTCGGTGAGTATCAGAAAAAAGGGTATGTTGAAATTCTTGCAACTTGTGGAACTGATATGTTTCTTCCATTTTATAATGAAATGACAGAAGTTATAAATGCTCAGATAGAAGCAGGTTTGTATTCTTATAAAAGCTTTTTTGGTGAAGTACCTGATGGTTTCTGGCTGCCTCTGAAGGGATATTATCCTGGAATAGAAAAAAATGTAAAAAATTATGGCTTTAATTATACAATTCTTGATACAAGAAGTTTCCTTTTTAGTGAAATTGAGCCAAAAAATGGAATTTTCACACCAGCCCGATTTATAAATGCATTAGGAGCTCTTAGTTGTGATCCTGAAACAGAGGATGAGATTTACGGCGAAGAGGGGTTTGCTCATAATTCAGTATTCAGAAATGAGGCAAGAGATGTTGGATATATGCTGAGTCAGGAAGAGCTTTTGCCGTTTGTGGAAAAGGGTACCAGCCGATATGCTTTGGGATATAAATATTGGAATAAAGCGGCAATTGATGAAGAGGAACTTTGCGATGCTAATGGTCTTGAAAATGTTTATTCTCCTGCTGATGCTTTTGAATGTTGTGAAAGACTAGCAAAGAGCTACGTAGAGAAGAAAAAAGAAATTCTTGAAAAGGCTGCTTCTTATATCGATAAAGATGTATCACTTGTTGTAACTATTGATATGAACAAGCTTCGTAAAAACTGGGTAGAGGGCATTCATTGGATTGAAAATGTTCTAAGAATTGCTGCAGAATCAGGAATTGAAACTGTGCTTCCAAAAACGTTGATTGGTAATCCTTTTGAATTGCAGAGAATTAAGCCTTATTATGGCGCTTCTAGTGGAACTGGTTATGGAGAAGAACTGCTTTCAAGTAAGAACAACTGGATGATGAAGTATGTTCGTAAAGCAGGAGAACGCATGATTGACCTTGCAGAAAGATTTCCAGCAGAAACAGGGTTAAAAGCGAGATTGTTAAATCTTGGAGCAAAAGAACTGATGCTTGCGCAGTCTTGTGGTTGGGCTAGAATGATAGATAGTGACGAATTTCCAGAATATGCGGAAAGCCGTTTTAAGCAGAGTATAAATGATTTTACAGCGGTATTTGATGCTTTAGGTTCCAATACAGTAAGCACGGAATGGCTCACTAATCTTGAAAATAAGCATCAGTTTTTTCCATGGATGAATTATCGCATTTTTAGTAAAAAACATTAAAAGCACGAAAGAATTATTCCTGTTCGTTGTTGTAATCAGTAAGGTCCTGGATTAATTTCAGCATGGAACTATATTGAGATGCTATTTCTATTGCTTCACGGGCAGGATCAAAATATTTATCTAACTTTAATGCTTCTTGCCATGCGATGATAGCTTCGTCGTATTTTCGCTCTGCATATAAAGAAAGTCCATAACTGTACAGTTCGTCTACTTTTAATCTGATTTCCTTTCGGCCTTTGTCTCCCAGCTTAATTTTTGCAGACACACTTATCCGGTTTACCGGGTTCAATGAAGAGGTCAAATCAAGTGAATAGTTTAGATTAAAGCGCATTTTAAAAATTTCAAATTCACTGCCTAAAGAAAATCTTGGATTTGCACCTTTTAATTGAAATCCACAAAGAATTGAAAAATAGCTTGTTATATCTGCACAGAAGCCTGTACCTGCATAAAAAATTTGATACTCATCTAAAGCGGAAATGTCAAAAGGCTGACGGAATTCGAATGAAAAGGTTAATGGTCTTAAAGGTTTATAAGAAAATCCGATTCCTGCAGATGTGGTAAGTGGATCATCAAACTTTATGCTGCCACCAAAACCGGTAATTGCAGCTCCCAGATTTGAAAAACTTACTCCAGCACGGCAGTTAGATTCTCTTGAATTGTAGAATTTAAAAAAATTAAACTGAGTGATAATACCTATATCTGCCATAAAAGCCAAAGCAGATTGTTCTAGTCCCGAGCCAGAAATAGTTTTTCCTGTTGTTTTATCACTGTAATCTGGCATTCCACGCCATGAGAATTTAATATTGGAACCAACAGCCAGACCTTTAAAAATATAGCCAGGATGAAAATTGTGGGATACATTAAAAACTGCTGTAGTTTCTGTGTAATAATTGCTGGAGGATTTAGTTCCAAAAGAATCGTATTCAGAAAAAGGAACATAAAAGCAAGAAATTTTGCCTCCAAGACCAAGATTCTTTATCCTTGTTGTTGCCGCAATCGTTTCCATTGCAGAGTCTGCAATCCAGGAATTATGAAAAAGTGAAATTTCTGTATTTTCAAGGATGGAGGATGCGGCAGGATTAAAATCAATATAACTTATGTCATCTGCTAATCCTGTATATGCGCTGCCAAGACTTTCTGCTCTTCCTCCACTTGGAATTAATAGGGAACGAAAGCCTGTTGTTCCTTCGTAATTTCCGGTTAGACTGTAAAATTTATCGGCTAAATTATATGACAAGTCTGTTAAATCTAATCCAAAGATACCTGTGGAACAGACTATTGTGAGAACAATTACTAAATTTTTTTTTGCCGAAAAAAACATTTTTATCCTATAATAATAGTGTCGGATTTTTTATGTATATTCTATAATGGAATACACCGAAAATCACTATAAGGGAATGCGCACAAAAGTAATTATTTTTATTATTATAACACTTTTCTCGATGATTAGAGCATTTTGCAAAGAAAATAGTAATGCAGAGGGTGTATTGTCTTTAAAAGAAATCGATTTGCTGATTAGAAATAATGATACAAGGGATTTTCAGCGGGCTCTTGATGAATTGAATAAATATTTTGCTGCTAATCCAAATGAATTTGATGCAGTTCAGCAACGAATTAAACTTATAATGAAATCAAGAGATCTGTATTCAAGTTATGTAAATCAGCTTGTTCAAATCATAAAAGAAGGTAAAGAAGACAAGGAAAATGAGCTAAAAGAAATTACAGATAAATTAATAAATCTTGAAAGAAATCCTGGTGATACCAGATTAGATATCATTAAAGATACAAATTATCTTGTTTCAATATATCAATACAGTGCAATTCAGAATAAGACAAAGGAACTGATAGACAGGCAGGATTATAAGGCTGCTGCCATAAAAGCCAGTGAAGGGCTAAAAATATTATGGGAAAATTTTGATCTGAAATATGGTGATGAACAGGTTGGAAATCAGGTAAAGGCTTACAATTTGCGATTAAAAAAACTTGTTGAACTTTATTGTGGAATTGAAGACAGGTTTGAAAGTGCTGTTTCTGCATATTTATCTGCGTTAAAAAAAGATAATGAGGCTCAGATTGATGATGCTCTGGTAAATGTTCGTTCTGTATTTACGGATGCGGCTAAAATAAGAAATGAAATACTTGAAATCGGCAATTTTTTAAAGGAAAAAAATACTGAATTAAAACGTAAACCAGTGAAAGTTCGGAAAACTCAGGCAGATGAACAGGATATATTTCTTAAGCATGGAGATGATTATCTTGGGCTGGCAGCTGGTTCTATATTTGGATGGAAAGAAAATCCTGATCCAGACCATGGAATACTAGGTGTTTTGGATGCCCAATGGAATATTTCTGTGGAAAAAATGAAAGCCGATACTATAAATAAAATCAGGGGATTAACCGTAAAGTATTCTTCTTCAAATTCTGTTGCTGAATTTAAAGAAAATGGAATATTGCCAGATATTGATGTTCTTCGGAAAATTCATAAATATGCCGGTTATGGAAAAACTGTCAACGGTTTATATGCTCTTCTTAAAGATGATGATGGAAAAAACTATAAATCTGTGTATCCTAATTATAACGGTTCTATTGATTATGTGGATGAACTGGCTGTTTCTTCAAATTTTGTTGTAAGTGGAATATATGGAATGGCAGAAGCTTTTGAAAAGGCAATGAAATCTGTTTCCGCAAAAAAATCAGCAGAGCAGGAATTATTGGGATATGATTATTCAGAAGGGCTTTTGGAAGCAGTTTCATTAATAAATGAGCAGCAGAAAAATATTATAAACGCAAAGACAAAAAAGAAGCCTGCAGAAAATAATTATATAAGAATTTTAGAAGAGAAAAAGAAAATATCAATCAACGAAAAAAAACGTACAATGCCAGGAGTTGAGGTGAATGATGAAATTATTGACTGGCATGAATTTAAGAATACGACTGAAGGTTTTGAAAACGCTGCTGGCTCCTATGCTGATAAGGTTGTTTCAAGAATATACGTAGCACTTGCTCAGTATTATGCCGACTGTGGAATTGTTTATGTGAAACAGGCAACAAAAGAGGCTGATGCAATTAACAAACTTATTTCAGGAGATTCATCGTCTGGAAATTCAAGACGTTACTCAAAAAATGCTGTATTACGAACTAGTGAACTTACTGATTATATTTTCAAAGCCAGAGAAATTCTTTCTAGTGGTTTAAAAAAAATTACAAGTTCCTATTCTGATACATACTTGTCGTACAGTTCTTCAATTTCTTCTTCAATTGACCAGCTGGACAGCATTATAATTAAATCAAAGGAAACTCTTGTTGTTGCAGAAAAGCTTGTAAAGCGGGCTGAAACAAATAAACGCAAAGGTGATGAATCTATGCGGGATTCAAGAAAATCACTTTCACGAGAAAATTATGATAAAGCTACTGATCAGGCTTATAAAGCTAACGATTATTACATTGAAGCTCTTAAAGATAACTATGATGAAGAATTCAGTAAATCAAGTTCACTTTCTGTAACTGGTCTTTTAACAGAAATTAAGGAAAGGCAGAAGGTATACATTTTTGATGAAGTTGATACTTTGATGGCTCAAGCTAATGAAGCGTATCGTAATGATAATTACAGTGAGGCTCAGAAATATTTAAGTCGTGCACAGGAACGCTGGAGTATTGTATTTCCTGAATTGGAAAATGGCGAAATTGCAAACTTGAATTCAATCATTGATATTGCCCTGAGAGCTAATAATGGTCGTTATCCAACTGATAAAGTATCTGAAATTAATCAGATTCTTAGTATTGCGAACCAGAATTATGATAAAGGTCTGGCTTTGTCAAAGAAAGACAATCGTTCTGAGGCAGCAGAGGAATTTAACAAAGCGCTTAAAAAACTTGATGAATTAAAAGTAATCGCTCCTCGAAACAAAGACGCAAATATTCTTCGCTTTAAAATTCAGCAATATCAGGACCCTAAGCAATTTGAACAGAAATTTGATGCTATGGTTCAGCAGGCAAAACTGGATTACAAGAAGAAAGACAAGCAGGTTCAGGTTTATAGTGATCTTAAGGATTTAGCGGAAATGAATCCGGCATATCCGGGACTTAAAGAACTTATTCTTGAAATTGAATACGAAATGGGAATTAAGATTCGTATAACAGATACAAGTAAATCTGAGTCTGCAGCACTTTACGCAGAAGCAAAGAAAATTTTTGATGCAGCTGGTTCTAATCAGGAACGATTGAAGAGCGCAATGGCAAAAATAGACCAGGCAATTGCAAAATTTAATGGAAATCGTGAAGCAAAGTCCCTTAAAAACAAAATTCGTGTTAAACTAGAATCACAGGTTGTAAATGTTACTTTTGAAGTAAATGAAAAGTACCAGGAAGCTATGGATTTGTACAACGCGTATGATTATGCCGGAGCAAATGAAATTATTGAAAAAATTTGGGCTGACAGCAGAAATCATACTGATAAAATTGATAAACTTAGAAAACGAATTAAGGCTGAACTTATTTAACATGAAATCAAGAATAATTGCACTGTTTGCTGTTTTAGTATTTTTCTCTTTTCCGTTGTTTTGTCAGGAATTTTACTGGGAGGAACCGGTTGTGGTTTCTTCTGGGGAAGGGCGGTATCCAAGAACTGTTTCTAATGAAAATAAATCTTATGCGTTCTGGCAGGAAATTATTCCGGAACGAAAACAGATTTATTTAAGTGTAAGATATAAAGCTGAAGACGGAAATTGGAAAACTTACAAAAATTTTGCGGGTCCTTTTTCGTATTCAGGAGAAATTCCTGAACTTTATTCCGCTGCAATTTCATCTGACGGAACAGTAGTAGTTGCTGCATTGAGTTCTACTGCAAAAATATCAACATTTGTTTCTAATGATAACTGTTTAACTTTTAAAAGATATGATTTTCCGGTTGAAAAGGGGGATTACATTGCTCCCCGAGTCTTTGTTTCAAAAAATGATGATTTTTTACTTTTTTGTTCTGTAGCGAAAGAAACAACTTTGGGCACAAAAGTTGCAATTCAAACTCATAATTTCTATCTGTATGGTGCAGTTTCTTCTGATGGTTTGAATTGGAGTGACTTTCATCAGATTTTTTCTGGAGATAAATTCAATAATTCTTTTTCACCTGTTATGGCTTCTGATTTGGAAAATGATTATTTGATTTTTCAGACACAGTATCAGGCTGGAGATTTGATAACTTATCATATTTACAGTTCTGTTTCTGAAGATGGCGGAAAAAAATGGAAAGAACCTGTTCTTATTTCCGGGGAAAATTCCTTTGAAATGAAAGAAACTGATGCAATGAGTTATGATAATCAGTTGCCCTTTGCGTTTTCATATAAAGACAAGATTCATGTTGCATGGGAAAGAAATATTCCTGGTGGAGATAATTCAAAAATCAGTTACGTGCAGTTGAACAGTCAGGGGGTTATTCCCCGTTCTGCAGAAACAATAGCTGATGAAGGAAATGCTCGCGGGGTTGTGCTTTTTTCTATTGATGATGAAATGTATGCTTCCTGGTATGCCAGAGGTTCTGGAGCAGATACAGTATATTATGCCAAAAAAGATGGTTTTGACTGGAAAAAAGAATCAGTTGAAACAGGTAAAAATTCCTGTAAAAATCCGTATCCGCTTGTAAATAATGGCAGTACGGCTTTTGTATGGCAGGAAAATTACGCTTCTGAAAAAAATCGGATAAAATTTCTTGCGCCAGATACAACATGCGCAAAAGCAGCTGTGTCATTTGATAAATACAAGGCGGGAACCCGTTCTACAAACAGTAAGGTAAAAGCTAAAATCGTATTGCCAAAAGATTCTTCTGGAATAGACGGATATTCCTACAGCTGGTCTCAGGACGAAAATGTTGGTCCGGCAAAAGATGAGAATGATATTGTTATTGGAAATGGAACATTAAATCTTTCTGCATCAAGTGAAGGAAAATGGTATTTAAAAGTATGTGTTCTGGATAAGGCTGGCAACTGGTCAGAGGAATCTAAAATATCATACAGTCTTGATTTAACTCCACCAGAACCTGTTGTATTTTTACCAGTTGAGACTGATGAAGCTGGTTTTTTGAATTCAAATTCTTTCCTTGTCAGATGGCATTCTGATGACGATGATGTTGCTGGATATAATTATACTGTTTCTAAAATAGCAGATTTAAATAAACGTTTTGCGAAAATTCCCAGGAAATCGCTGGGGGTAAAAAAATCAGAATTAAAGGATTATGGCGTAAAGCTTGTTGCGGCAAACAAAAAAAACATTGAAAAAGAACGGAGATTATCAGGAGCAATAAAAACAAAATTTGAAAACGCTTCTTTTAAAAATCTGGATAACGGACTTTATGTGATTTCTGTAGCTGCTATTGATGAAGCAGGTTATGTTGGAAAATCTGCCAGCTGTTATGTGCTTCTTAATAAATATGTGCCATTAACCAGAATTACGAAAATTAATAAAGAAGAATCGATTTTTGGTGATGTAAAGATTGATATCTATGGACAGGATTTTACTGTAGATGGAACAATTACAAAAGTTGTGATTGATGCAGACGGACAGGAGCCTTATGACCTTACAGTTGATTCACAGAAGGGTGGATTTAAGGTTTCTTCGAATTCAAAAATTACAAGTGTAAATCTTGGAAATGAGCTTGGAGAAGGTTCTTACTATGTAGGAATAATTCACAGTTCCAGAGGCTTGTGCATGACTAAAGCGCCTGCACTTAACATAGAAATTAACGGAACTGTAAAAATTGAAAATGATTATGACTATCAGCCAAGGTGGCGCTCAGTTACAAAAAGTTACAAATATCGGTTGTACTTTGTACAGCTTGCATTTTATATAATCCTTCTGCTTTCTGCGGTAGGAATTGTTGTATTTGGCTATGAATTTGTAAAAAACTGCCTGGATTATTTCAGTACAAAGAGAATTATTATACATCTGTCAAAAGGAGTTCTTATGGATGCAGCGATAAACGAAAATAGAAAACGTAAAGGAACGCTAAAAGCTTCTCTTTCTGGATTTACAATTTCCCTTGTTGCGTTCATCATCGCCCTTATTTCTATAATTTTGGGAACGCAGATGATAAAGGCTCAGAACCGAACTCTTGCAAAAGGTTTGCATGACAGAGTTGACGTTCTTCTTTCAAGTCTTGTAACAGGAACTCGCTCCTATCTTCCTTCTGGAGATGTACTTGAATTAAGTCAGCTGCCACGTCAGATGAATTCTCTTTCGGAAGCTCAGTTCGTTACGATTACAGGTTTACCAGATATGGAACGAAACGCAAAGAATTCAAAGTCTTTGCTTCATATCTGGGCAAGTAATGATGAAAATATTAAGAATAAAGTAGACGTACTTAATGCAAGAAAAACATCTTTTGATCCAGGTGTTTCAGAACTTGTTAAAAATATAGAAAACGAAACAGAAGTTCTTGAGCAGATAAAACTGGTCAATGAAGATGCTGGCTTACAGTGCGGAGAAATTGTAACACAACTGGCTCTTCTTAGCAGTGAAAGTGCAAAGGCAACCCCTGACCGTCGACAGGAAATAAATGAATCTATGCAGCATCTCAATATCCAGCTGAATAACAAACTGAATGAAATATCTCAGAAAGCGGCCAGTGCTATTCCGGAATATAATGACAAGGAATTGGACAGAGAAATAACGGAATATCTGTTTTACAGACCTGTTCTATTCCGCAGCGGACAGTCCCATGATTTTGTGCGGGGGCTTGTTTTCATTAAAGTAAATACAAGTTCTCTTATAGAAGAAGTTGATGCATCTACAAAGCTTATTATAGTTTCTGTTTTGATAATTGCGTTGTTTACAATTGCAGTTGGTATTGTGGCAGCAATTATTTTTGCTATGAAAATCGTAAAACCAATCAGTCGCCTTGAAAAAGTAGTAAAAAATATTTCAGAAGAAAATAATAAAGAATTGCTTTTGCGAAATGAAATCAAAAATCTGCCCAACAATGAAATCGGTCGTCTTGGTGAGTCTGTTAACCGAATGCAATTTGATCTTGGTATAAATGCCCGGGAACTGAACCTTCAGTTGAATGCCAGTGAAATTCAGCAGGGACTTGTTCCTTTGGAGCCTTTGGCAGGCAATGTAAAACAGAATATTTCTAAAATCAGCGATTCAAATGTAAATGAGTTTGCATATTATAAAGGCGCGGCGGGAGTTTCCGGGGACTATTTTGACTTTAAAAAGCTGGATGACCGTTTTTATGTTTTTGTAAAGTGCGATGCTTCTGGCCATGCGGCTCCTGCTGGAATTCTTGTAACAATTATAGCGACTCTTTACAAGAAATGGTTTGAAACATGGAGTTTTGCAAAAAACGGAACAAAACTTGAAGAATTTGTGTATAAAGCAAATGACTTCCTTGAATCGCTGAATATTAAGGGAAAATTCGTTGCCATGATTATCTGTCTCTATGACAGTAAAACTGGTTCAGTTTATATGTGCCACGCAGGTGATAAAATTTATCGCATATATGATGCAGAAACAGGCACTTTGAATAAAAAAGAACTGAGTGAAACTCCTGCGGTTGGACCATTTCCTTCATTCATGGTGGAGATGAAAGGTGGATTTAAGGTTGAAAAAGCAGTACTCAAGCGTAAAGATATTCTGTTGATTTATACTGACGGCATTGAAGAAAATGGACGAGCTAAACGCAAAAGTGATTTCTCTGCAATCATGAAGCCAAAACTGGATTCATCTGGAAAGCAAATTTCTGATGATTACGGCAATCTGGAATGGGAAGTAGATAAAGAAGAATTTGGAGAAGAACGTGTTCATGACATCGTACAGGCTGTATTCAACAGAGAAAAGTATGTTCTTACAAAAGAACTGAATCCTGTTGTTGCAGAAAAACTTGTATTCAATTTTACAAATTGCGAAGGAACAATTGAAGAATGTGTTTCTGCACTGGCATCTATAGAAAAAGTTTTCCGTCTTTACAAGCCGCATTCAGCAAGTGCTAAAGATTGGGTAGAAGTTGATGTTGCGATTGACCGTTTCCTGAAAGATCATTTTAATCTTTACGGTGAATATGCTCAGCAGCCGGTAAATGAAAAGGGTGAAATCATAAAGCCTAAGAATCCTAATTACGTTTACTATGCATATTGCAAAGAAGACGTTCAGGAAGATGATCTTACAATGATTGCAGTGCAGCGACCGTAATCATTGAGACTTTAGCTTCTGGCAGTTTACGTTTAATTCAAAATGTATCTGTGAGATTTTAAGGAGATTTTAAGGAGCATTTGTGTAAATCTGTGTTCTGTTTCCAGTATCTTTTTCCGATTTTTCTTTTCTTATGAAAAAAATCGGGTTATATTAGAAATAAGGAACATGAGATGTACTCATTTACTTTTTTATGGGAGAAATGTTATGGATAAAGAAGAATTCAAAGAAAAATTTAAATTTGGAATGGAAAAGGTTGTAGAATCTTCTAAAAAAGCTCTTGCTCAGGCCGGAAGCGCCGTTCAGGATTTTAGTGATAAAAGTGTTATCAGAATTGAAATACATCAGCTTGAATCAAAGCGTGATGAACAGGTAAAACTGCTGGGGGATTTAGCAATGTCTCGTTTCATTGCAGAAGGCATACAGACACTTTCATCTGACGAAGAAGCTGTTTCTGCTATTCTTGAAGAAGTCAAAAAACTTGACAAGGATATTGCAGAACACAATGAAAAACTTAAAGCTGAAAAAAAAGACGAATAGAGCTAATAGTTTTAGATTTTTATGCCACTATGGATGAATGCAGCCATAGTGGCTTTTTTTTAGTTAAAAAAATAATCGATGAAAGTCGAAAAGATTGAGTATAATTTTCTAATGACAAAAGACGATATGATGCACATTATTGTTTCCATGAATCAGGTTTATTTTTTAATGGAAGTTATGGAAAAGAAAAGAAGAGTTTTTGAATCCAGAAGATAAATCTGTTGCTGGAACGAAATTTCATATAATTGGACTTTTTTTAATCTATTTTTTTAAGGGTGAGTAAAAAAGTCAGAAGAAGTCATAAAGAGTTTTCCAGATGATGATAAAAAGACCAGTTATGCTGTGGGGTCAATACCGCAATTACTGCTGTGTGGAAAGCAAAGAAATCAGGGATAATCTGATGACCTGGTGAAATATTTTTTTTATGTACGAATGAATTTGCCGATTTCGATTTTTTTTATTATTTTCTTGGTATGGAATACGACAAATTTACATTAAAAACCCAGGACGCTCTGCAGAACGCCAGCGCCCTGGCACAGAAAAACGATCACAGCGAAATAGGATTGGAGCATCTTTTATCATCATTATTGAGTCAGAAAGACGGCATTGTTCCTCCGATTGTTGAACGCGTAGGAGTAAGTGTTCAAGGTTTGCAGAAACAGGTTGATGATCTTTTGCTTTCGTATCCAAAAGTAACTGGAAATGTTCAGATGCATCTTGCTTCTGCGGCGCAGAATGTTCTTGCAAAAGCAGAAAATGAGATGTCTAAATTAAAGGATCAGTATTTATCCTGCGAGCATCTTCTGCTTGCCATGACAAAATCTGATTCTGGCACTGGAGATCTTCTCCGAAAAAACGGCATCACTTATGAGGCTGTTCTGGAAGCGTTAAAGACTGTACGTGGAAATCACACTGTAGACAGTCAGGATCCGGAAAGTTCACTTCGTTCATTGGAAAAATACTGCACGGATTTGACTGCCCGAGCCCGTCAGGACAAAATTGACCCTGTAATCGGCAGAGACGAAGAAATCCGCCGGGTAATGCAGGTGCCTTGCCGTCGTACAAAGAATAATCCAGTTTTGATTGGT
>JAFOCI010000063.1 GCA_017381365.1 Treponema sp. | reverse complement strand
TAAAATTGATTTTTATAATCGCATTTGCATTATGAAAATACTGCCAGTCAGAAAGCGACTGTCAAAACCGCTAGCTAGCGTCGCTACATGCGCAAGTCGGCAAGGAAACTACCGTTTCCGACTTGCGAATGTTTTTGACAGTCTCTTTCTTCCTTCCCGTATTTTCATAATTAAACAATTTTTTTGCAAAATCAATTTTATGTTTAATTTTCAAAAAACTTGAATTTCGGGCTAAATAAAAAAATAAGGAATAAAAATGAAAAAGAACGTTTTTGTTTTAGTTGTTTTTTCTGCTTTGTTGACTTTGTGTTCTTGCGGTGCTAAGGCAGATAAAAATGGTTGGTTTTCTGATTTTGAGGCGGCTAAAAAAACTGCTCAGGCTAAAAATAAGAATATAATTCTCATGGTCAATTCTGATTATGATATTGATGGTTCTGCTACTGGCGTTAAGGCACTTACGGAAACGGATGATTTTACAAAGGCTCTTTCTGATGGCTACGTTTGTGTTCATTTCGACTTTACAAATCTGCAGGCTTCGATGGAAGGTCCTGGGATTGATGCAACCAGTGCTGAACAGAAGGCTGCTGAAAAACGTAAGGAAACTTTGCAGAAGCAGTTTTTAGTTGCTGATATGCTTGCTATTCAGGAAACTCCTGCAATGGTTATTACAACAAGAGATGGTTATTTTATTACAAATATCACTTCTGATTTTGCCAGCAGTTCTGTTGATGGATACGTTGGTTTGATTAATGCGGAAAAACAGCTTGTTGATATGACTACTTTGAAGGTTGAGGCTACAAAGGTTGGTTCGGCTAAAGAACGTATTGCTGCGATTGATGCAATTTATGAAGGTTCAACTGAAAATCAGCGTCTGGCTCTGGTTGATTTGAGTAAAACACTTGTTGATTTGGACAAAAAGAATGAAAGTGGTCTTGTTGGAAAGCATCTTTTTTCTATTGCTAATGCTGAAGCTTTTATGAAAATTAATTCAATGGATTTTGTAGGGGCTATAAAGACTTATTCGGCTTATGCGGAAGATAAGCGAATGAAACCTGTTGATTCTCAGGCTTTGTATTTTATGGCTGCTTCTACAATGGCAAGAAGCGGAATTAATGATATTAATGCAATAATTAGTTATCTGCAGAAGTCTATTGATGCTGACCCTGAAAATGAAAATGTGGATAATATTAAGACTATTATGCAGAATCTTGAAATGATGCATGAACAGCAGAATGCGGCTGCGGCTTCTGAGACTGGGGCGGCGGAAGCGGCTGCGGATTCGGTTGAAAGTCAGGATGAAGATTTGAATAAATCTGAAAGTGATTCTGATTCTGAATAAAATTTGAATAATTATATGTTGATGGGGCTACTGATTGCATCGGTGGCTCTTATTGTTCTTTCAATGCTTTTTAGTATCTCTGAAAGTGCGTTTCTTTCTATGAATAAGCTTAGGCTTAGGATTTTGCGAAAGGAACGGGATAAGCGCGCTTTGAGGGTTGGAAGACTTCTTGAAAAAAAAGAACTTCTCATAAATACTCTTCTTGTTGCTAATGAACTTGTAAATATTCTGTTGAGTTCTATTATTACCGCTGTGGCAATGAAGCTTTTTGGCAGGCGAGGTGTTGGTTATGCCACTTTTGTTGTAACTTTGCTGCTTCTTGTTTTTGGGGAAATTACGCCAAAAGCAATTTCGACTAGAAATCCTGATGGAATTGCATACGCATTGTCTTTATTTGTTGATGTTGTGATGCATATTCTTCATCCTGTTGTTTATGTTTTAACTTTTATTTCCCGAATTGTTTTGAGGCTGCGTGGTATAAATTTGAATAAAAACCAACAGACTTATTCAGAAGAAGATATAAAATCGTTTATTGAAATTGGCGAAGAAACTGGTGTTCTTGAAAATGGTGAAAAGAACATGATGAACAGCGTATTTAAATTTAATGATTTGGATGCTTCTGATATTATGGTGCCAAGAACCTCAATTATCTGGTTGAATGAAAACGATAGTTATCAGAAAATTATTGAAACTGCGCAGAGAACTAGATTTTCAAGGTTTCCGGTTTATAGAAAAAATATTGATGATATTGTTGGTGTTCTTTATTTAAAAGATTTGCTGAAAACTACACCGGAAGATTTTAAGATGAAGGAAATAATGCGCTCTCCTTTGTTTATTCCTGGAACACGAAAAATTTCTTCCGTTCAGCAGGTTATGCAGGAAAACCGGCAGACTATTGCCATCATTATTGATGAATATTCTGGAACTGACGGACTGATTACTCAATCTGATATTCACAGGGAAATTTTTGGAACTGCGGGAAATCAGTCGCCTTTGATGGGTGAATCAAATGTTTTTGAATTTGCCAACAAAACTGAATTTACAATTGATGGTGTAACTGCCCTTATTGATTTAAAAAATATTATTGGAGTGCAGCTTTTTTCTGACTTTAATGATTCTGTTGGTGGCTGGATAATGGAACGGCTGGATAGAATTCCTGTGGCAGGGGATAAAGTTGTTTATGAAGGCTGGATTTTTACTGTTCAGAAAGTTGAGCGGCGTAGAATAATTGAAATTAAAATTCAAAAAGATAATGGTGAGGTTGGGGAATGATTAAGAATTTTGCCATTATTTTTGTTTTATTGTTTATTGTTAAGATTATTGGTTTTTTTGCTGGTTCTGAAACGGCGTATCTTTCTGTGACTAAAATAAAACTGCGTCAGATGATTAAGGCAAAGCGAAGGAATGCTCGTGTTGCCGGTGAGTTGCGGGAAAATATTGATGAACTTTTAACTATTATTCTTATTGGTATTAATTTTATGAATACGCTGGGGTCTAGTATGGCAACTGCTCTGGCGATTGAATTGGTTGGAAACAGTGGCGTTGGAATTGCCACTTTATGTTTTACTTTTCTTTCAGTTATTTTTGGTGAAATTGTTCCTAAAACTTTTGCCGGAAGTTTTACGGAAAAAGTTGTTTGCAGAAATGCTGTCATTCTTTTGATTTTGGAAAGACTTTTCTTTCCGGTTGTGTTTATTTTTAGCGCAATATCAAAGGGGACTGCCCGGTTAGCAGAAAAATTCTTAAAGAATAATGATTCTATAATTACAGAAGAAGAATTAAAAACCTTGATTGAGGTTGGAGAGAGCGAAGGTACTCTTGAATCTTCTGAAAAACTGATGCTGAACAGGATTATTAAATTTAATGATTTGACGGTGCATGACATTATGAAGCACCGGTCAATGGTTAAGTCTGTTCGTATTGAAGCGGATAAAACTGAAGTTACGAACATTTTTGTAAGTTCTGGTTTGAGTATGCTTCCTGTTTATGAGGGGTCAAAGGAATCTATTGCTGGCGTAATTCATTATAAGTCTGTTTTGCTTGGTAATAATACGAATTGTGATAGCGGAGAATATGTTAAGTCTATTCTGAAACCAGTTTTGTTTGTTCCAGAAACTTTTACGGCATTGGAATTGCTTGCTAAGTTTAAAAAAGAGCGTACTGAATTTGCTGTGGCTCTGAACGAGCAGGGGGAAATGGCTGGAGTTGCGACGGTTGACGATATTCTGAGGGTCGTTTTTGGCCGAATGACGGATGATGATGTTTCGCAAATTCCTGCTGAACAGAGAATTAAATTTATTTCTGGGCGAGAATTTATTGTTCCTGGAGATATGAAGCTTGACGATGTTAATGCGATTTTAAAATTAAATCTGGAAAGTGAAGAATTTATGACTATTGGCGGATGGCTTTTGGAGCGTTTTGGGTCTTTACCGTCTACGGGTGAAATTTTTTACTGGCAGAACGTGCTTTTTATAATTGAAGATCAGGCACATAGACGAATAAGGAAAATTCGAATTAAATTTAGAAGCAGGGGATTGTAGGTGCTGGTTTATAACTTGTTCGTCTTGTGGGGGAACCGGCAGGATGAAACCTGCCGGGAGCAAAAGTTACTGGGAGAGCGGGTCTACGCCGTAAAGTTTTGAAAGCTGTTTGCGCAAAGCTTCCATGTCTTTCTGGTATGGAGCAGTGAAAGTCATTTTTTCGCCGGTTGTTGGGTGTGTAAATGTTATTTTGTAGGCATGGAGTCCCAGTCGGCTTAAAAGTGGCTGTTCTTCAAACTGGTCGCCGCGCCAGTTGCGTTTTATTTCGCTAAGGCGGATTGGCTTTTGGTTACCGCTGTATAATGGATCGCATACGATACAGAAGCCGCTTTGTGAAAGGTGCACGCGAATCTGATGGGTGCGGCCTGTTTTTGGTTTTGCTTCTATCCATGAAAACTGTCCGCAGGTACCGATTAAACGCAAAAATGTTGTGCTTGGTTTGCCTGTTTTTTTGTTTACGACTGTTCTGTGGCGGGCATCTCCGTCTGGTAAAAGAGGAAGGTCAACTTTTAATTCGTTCCAGAGCGGGTGACCGTGAACAAGACAATGATATGTTTTTTCTACCTGGCGTTCCTGAAACTGCAGGGAAAGCTTCTGGTGGGCTTCTGGATTGCGGGCATAAATGATGATTCCTGATGTATCTTTATCAATGCGGTGAACAGCATACAGTTTGCCAAATTCCTTTTCTGCTTCTAAATCAAGGCGAGGTGCCTCCAAATCATAGCGGTCTGCAGCAATCAAAAGTCCGCTTCTCTTATTAAGGATAACAATCTGGTCATCCTGGTAAATTGTAGTGTAATCAGGAGTTTTCTTCATGCTGCTAGTGTAACAGAAAAGCGGAAGTTCTTGTAGGGGGGAGCGATTATTTGGATAGATTTTCAATATTGCGGTTAATCATGTAAGCAATGATGCTATAGAAAAAGTGCATCCGCAAATAAATATACCTTCCGCAAAAAGAGAAATACGAGAAGGCTAACGCCACTTTTAATAGGGCACAGTAACCGAAACCTGTGTGCCTTCGCCTTCTTCAGTAAAGAAGTTTACCTGACCGCCCAGGCTTTTGACACGGGTCTGAATGTTTTTAAGGCCGAAGTGATTTTTCGTCTTGAGGGCGCTTTTTAAGTCGAAGCCTTTTCCGCCGTCTGAAATTATAATTTTTAAATTCTTTTCATCAAAGGTTCTGACCAGCAGACTTATTTTTTCGGCACCGGAATGTTTTATGGCATTTGAAAGGATTTCCTGCACAATGCGGTAAATATTCAGATTCTTTTCTTTTGGAAAACTCTTAAAGTCCTGATTGTTTTTTACTTCATCCTGAATGCAAAGAATAATTTCAAGACCGCTCTGCTTTTTTAAGACTTCACAGAGGGAAATAAGGGCTTCAAAAAGACCTTCGTTCAAGTCTGTGGGAGTTAGGGCATAGCAGGAGTTACGAACATCGCCTGCAATCTTCTTACAGAGATTTACGGATTCTTCATCTTTAAGCTGGAACTGCAGTACCCGTAAATCCTGGCAAACAGTATCGTGAAGCTCATTGGAAATACGCTCCCGCTCGGCTTCCTGAGTTTTAATCACCTGGGCAGTATAGATAAGGTTTTCCTTTCGGCGCCTGTAAGTTACAAGATAGAGAATTAAAAAGACAAGCGACATACCAAGCGCCAGAATAATTACCAGAATCAAAATCCTGTAGGAATAATAAACCTGCTCAAGCTGAAAGCTTACAAGATTTTTCTGAAGAACTTCCCAGCGGCCGACATTTTCTGCAATTTTCTGCTTATCACCACTTATGATTCCGCTAAGCAGATTTTCATAAATAACCTTTGCTTCTGGAAAATAATAAATTACAGTATTAGAGGGCTGGACCTTCTTTATTTCAATCGCAAGTTCTTCAAGTCTGCTCTGGGCATCCTCCTCCCCTGCCGCTTCCCATTCCAGCCATTTTTGGGTAAGCGTTTCGGGCATAAGTTTTTCTGTCTGTTTCTGGGCCTTATGAGCAAAAGCCGAAAAAGAGAATAAAACAAATAAAATAAAGAAGATATGTTTTTTCATCACTAAAAATATAACACATTTTTCTATATAAATGATATAATAAAGTATGAGTTTTCCATTTGATTTTTCAAATCGGAAGAGAGTTTTATTTTTTATCCTCAGCATTATCTGCGGATTTTTAGATTATATCATCTGCGGATTTTTAGATTATATCATCTGTGATTTTGTAGCCTGGGTAAACCATCTGCCGCTTTTTTGTGACACAATTTTTATTATGGCGCTGAGTTTTCTTGCCGGCCCCTGGTGGGGAGTTCTTGCAGGCTTTTTCTATCATCTGATTGATTTTTGCTTAAACAGAACTTTAGAGCTGGGCCACTGGTTTATAATCTGCCATTTTCTTGCAGCCCTGACTGCCGGATATTTTAAAATATGGTTTATTAAAAAAACAGACTCAAGCCTGGCACTTTTTATAAAGCTGATTATTCTGAGCCTTGCCCTCTGCCTGATAATGAGCATTTCGGGCGGAATCATCGGCTACATCTTAAGCTATGTGGAAGCCTACAAGGCCGCCAGCAGCCAGACAGATTTTCTTACCTTCTTATGGGATAACAAATTCCAATCAAAGCTCCTTCTGCAGATTGCCGTCCGCATTCCGGTAAACATTGCCGACCGCTTTATATGCACCTTCGCCGCCTGGGGAATATATCTTTTGGCAGGGATTCTGCGGAAAGATGAAAAGAGGCCACTGAAAAACCTCTGATCTTAAAATTTTTAGTGTTCTTTTTCGATAGTTTTTGAATAAAGTAACACTAAATATGGATAAAAAAGCAGTGATAGGGACTTTTTCAGTGGCTTCGATGAAAAGGGGGGCGTTGTAAAACATTGTTATTTCATTACTTTTGTATTATATTTGAATTCTGGAGGTTGCAATTATGAAGACAGCTGTAATTCAGACAAGAGTTGATATAGGTCTCAAACAAGATGCTGATGATTTTTTTGAATCTATCGGGATGGATACGACAACAGCAATACGTATTTTTTTGAAACAGGCACTTATTCAGCGTAAAATTCCATTTGAAATCATTCAGGATAATTCTTTTTATTCAGAAAAAAACATGAATGCATTGGAACATTCTAAAAATCAAATGGAAAACGGTCAGCATTCAATTCATGAACTTGTAGAGGTTTAGGAAATGCACAAAGACTTTTCAGATGATGCATGGGCTGATTATACCTACTGGATAATGCAGGATAAAAAGACCTTAAAGAAAATAAATCAACTTCTATCTGATATTGAACGAAATGGAAATGATGGAATTGGACATCCAGAACCCTTAAAAGGAAATTTGAGTGGTTATTGGTCAAGAACAATCGATGACAAAAACAGATTAGTCTACAAAATTGAAGATGGACTCATAAAAATAATTCAATGTAAAAATCATTATGATGATAAATAGTAAGTATGTTCATTCCCATGTTCCCCCTCCTAAAGGCTCCCGCCCCTAAAGAAGTTTTTCCAGCTCGTAGCGGTTCTTTACGTTGAACTTGTCGAAAATGCGGGAAACATAGTTTTCGACGCTGCGTTTGGAAAGCCCCAGTCGTTCGGCAATTATTTCGTTAGGAAGATGTTCGGCTATCAAATCTAAAAGCTCGCGCTCTTTTTTGGTCAGGGTGACAAGGATTCCGCTTACGTACATCATGTCGGAAAGCAAATCTTTCTGGATGTAGGTTTCGCCACGGGAAACGGTATGAATTGCTTCCATGATTTCAGCCCTGTCGGCATTTTTTGTAATAAAGCCCTTGATTTTGTGCTCCATCGTTTTCACAATAAAGCCCACATTGGAAAAAGAAGAATACATGAGGCATTTAATTCCCTGCTCAATAAGATAGTCGGCAGCATCAAAGCCGCTTTGGCCTTCAAGCTTGATATCGACCATAGCAATCATATCTTTTAGTTCTTCTGAAGTTTTTGACTCTATAAAAGGTACAAGTCCCTCCCTTGTCTTGCAGAAGTGGCTCAGTCTGATATCTGAAGTTTCCGAAAACATACTTTTAAGCCCCTGGCTTATCATTTCGTGGTCGTCTACACTGATTACGCTAATCATACTTTTATTTTACTTCATCATCCAGCAGAAATATATAGAGTTAACTCACTAAAATAAAGTGAGTTTTCACTGACTACAACAGAAAAATCTGATTGTATAATTTAATTCAAATACAGAGGTTTAACCTCAAAAGAAATAGTCGGCGGACAAAAAAACGCGGAGGAAAATAGATATGGGATTATTAACAGCTAGTGCTAGAGAGTGGAAGGGTGCAAGCTACGATTCAAAATGTTCATATTGTGGTAAATTTATTCCAAAGGGTACAGTTTATTGGGATTGGGGTATCACAGGCTCTGACCCTCACTCATCTGTATATTGTTCAAAACAATGCTGTCTTGCGGCACATGGACAGGGCGGCGAGAACACTTCAGGCTCGTCGGGAGGAGATTCGTCAGGCAGTACAGGTGGCGATGCATTAGGTGCAGGCATTGGGCTTGCGGCAGCAGGTGCAGGTGCTGCGGTGGCTGGCGTAGGAGCAGCGGTAAAAGGCATCGGTTCACTGATTGGCGGTATTGGTAAAGGTGCGGGCGCAATGGGCGACTTAATGAAAGATGGTGTTAATCAGAGCAAAATGAACACAAAAATCGCCCAGGAAATGATGGATTATAAATTTTCTGACAATCCTGAAACATACAAAAAAGAAATTTCAGATTTATATGAACTTGTAATGGAAAAAGGTTCAATAGTGCCGAACCCGCAGGAGTGGTCAAAAAAAACCTATGCAAAAAAACGTCTTTGCAGAGAATTTGCAAGCATGGCAAGAACAAATTGCTTTATATACTGAGTATGAGCAAATGCATCAGGTATTGAAAAAGAAAATTTCCCCTTGGGCAAAGTACATTGGTGGTTTCGCAGCTGTTTTCGTTATTTTTATGATTTGGGCATTTGGAACCTTAGCTGCAGACTCTGCGAAAAGGAATAAAGATGTCGCAGCAGAAACTACCCGTCTTGAGGCAATCGTCAAAGAGATTGATGATGCGATAACGGCAAAAGATTACGATACCGCCTTGTACAAGGTAACAAAATTACAATGGATTGTAGAACCAGGTAGCAACTGGAGAGAAAGGGAACAGTGGGATAAACGTCGTGAAGAACTTACCGCAACCATTGAAAAGCTCTCCGGTAAATCTTCAGAAAACCCAGCAGAATAATATTCTTTAACTTATTTATCTTCGTCCAACTTTATGGACGAAGATATTTTTTTTTGTCAAAAGGAACATAAAATGTCAACTGAAGAATTCATACAATTTTGGGATAAATCAAATTTTTATGCCGGCACAAAGATACATAATCAAGATTATGACCTGCTAAAAGATAAGCTTGTTGAAAACTGCCATAATTTTAATGATTATGTAGAAAACTATATTGATAATCCACAGGATACAAAATTCCATTCAGACTTATGGCCTTCACCATATTGCGGAGATTTAAGAAATGGCGAGATTTTTATTCTGAGTTTAAATCCCGGTTTTGACTGCGATTATTATTATGAGGGAAATGCCGAAGTAAAACAGGCTCTGGAAAAAAATCTATCCCAAAAACTAGACAATGAAGAATATCCCTTTTTTGTTTTGAATCCTCGTTTTTCCTGGATTGGCGGTGCAAAATATTGGTTGAAGAAATTAAAGCCAATTATCCAGAAAATAGAACAAGATAAGAATATGAATTATTCAGATGCACTTTCTTTTCTTTCTAAGAAAATCGTTGCTTTGGAGCTTGTGCCGTATCATTCAAAAAAATTTAATTATTCAAAATATCCAGAACTACCATCTGTAAAAAAAATGCTGGATCTTTTAAATGAGGTCATTATTCCCGGAACAAAAGAAGGAAAATATACATTAATTATTCTCCGAAAAGGAAAGGATTTGCAGGAAAAGAATCTTATTCCAAAACAAGCAAATGATAACTTCATTATCTACAAAGGAATGAATTGTCTAAGTGCCCCATTGGGAGAGGATTCAAACGGTGGTTCTGCAATCTTAAAGAGATTATTAAATGGCTATGGAGAAATGCAATGAAAAAAAATTTAATCTTAGTATTTCTAGCCCTGATTTCAACAGCATTTTGTTTTGCAGCAAATCCGGAAAGTGATTTTGACTATGTATTTTTAAATAACTATGAAAAAGGCTGGCTCGCCCAGGTTGAACCATCAGTTGATAAAGCGAAAGACTATCTGAAAATTACAAAATACACAGGAAAATCAAAAATCGTTGATATTCCTAAAGAAATTGAAGGATATCCGGTCATTGCAACAGTGTTCTTCGGCTCTGATTTTAACAAAGTAATAGTACCGGAAAGCATTATTTATCTTGGAAATCCCTATTATAATATGGTAGAACATCCTAATGCAGTTATTGAACTTTCTGGTTCCCGTAATACAGTTTTAATAATGGATGGTGAGTGTTTTCAATACTTTAAAAAATTACCAATGGAAACAAAAATTCTTACCTTTGGCGACATATATTTTGGAAATGTCAGCAGTATAACCTGGTCAAAAAACTGGAAGACTAATCCTCATCCCTATGATATGGGAATGGGAATAGATACTTTACCAAGTTACTGGCAATTTTATAAACGAAAAAAAATAACAGGTCTACTTTCTCTGGCCACTTCAGAGCTTACAAACACATCTGGTTTTACACGTCCTCAGATTTCTGAGCACTCAGGAGGCATAAAAGAATTTATTTTTGAAGAAGGCTGTGAAGAAATTACAGGGGGATTTTTAGGCAGATGCAGCCATTTGGAAAAACTTGTAATTCCAAAATCTATGAAATTTATATTTGGCGGAAAGGCAAACTGGAATACACTTTGTTCTGATTACCTTTATGGAAAACTTGATATTGAAATAGCCCCTGGATGTCAGGTGGAATTTGACAATCGAGGTTTTTATTTCCCTGAGAATAAATTAACAATCAAAAGTCGTAAACGTTTGCAGGAAGTTGGATATAAATTTCAGTAAGTTTTTATAAAAAAAAATGAACTTTCTGATTTTTGCTTTTATATTATTAAAGTCGGCAGCCTGACTGCCGCATAGAACTGGCAGGGCGCACAGGCCTTTGCCGGCGGTTTCGGGCTCGGCAGCTGCCCAAGGAGCGGGAGCTGTCATTTTTATTGCGAAAGTTCATAAAAGGAAAAAATATCCTAAAGGAAAGAAAAAGTCTTCGCATTGGCGGAGATTTTGCAGTACTAAATTCCCGCGAGCTTTTATGGCAGGGCTCATCCGAAAAAACTGCGGATATCACCTACTCTAAGCCCGATTCGGCACCTGAGCCGGAATCTTTGCAGGCTGTCGTAAAAAAACTTTGCAGCAAAATGCTTAGCGCGCTCGACAAATATTTTAATTTGGACTATCGGGTTTCGTTAGTGTTTGGCACGGCAAAAAGCGAATAACAGGTCTTGCCCCTGCAGTCCGCCACGCACTTGAAAATAAGTTTTAGAAAACATATCAGGGGGAAAAATGAAAAAAGAAGGATTTACATCGTTCAAAATCGACGGGTGGGAGCTTTATTCTTATGAAAAAGTTCCTTCAGAACTTGAAGCATTTACTAAAACTGCACAAGGAAGAGGTATAGACGCCCTGGGGGACGTAAGTGATGATAGACTCATAAAAGAAAAGAATCCGCTTATCCGAATGATTGCAGAAAAACAGATGGGAAATCACACCTACCGTATTTATCTTGATTATCGTTTTGGCTCAATCAACCGCCAGATACTTATGTGCGATGAAAAATGGATTTGTGTTGCAGAAGGTAACATAGGTCAGCTGATGGCTTTCGCAGAATACCTGAATCTCAACGAAAAATTCGGAGCGTTAGAAAAACTTGAAAATGGCTTTTTTTTGGGGATTCACTTAATGACGGACAAATGCATTACTTGTTCATAGGAAATGGAAAAAAATATGCGTGTAGGAGGTAACTAAATGATGGCTGATTTATTAAAAAACACGGTAATTTCTCTTAAGCAGAGTCTTGTTTATACACTTTCTCTTGGTGATAAAGAGTTGTTTCACAGCAACGTACTTGGATGGCTTTTGGAAAATCATAATGACAAAGGCATTCAGCCAATTGTAAAACTCTTTATAAATGATGAACTTGAAATTGAAAAAGTAGAAAGAGAAAAAAATCATTTTGATTTGTGTGTAACCTGTCATAAAAAAGATAATGAAGCGGATAAGCATTTTGTAATTATTGAGAATAAATTCAAAAGCCTGCCGGATAAAAAACAACTGGAACGTTATGAAGTTGTATGTCAGGGAAAGAAGAATAAAAAAGATAATTATACGTTTATTCTTTTTGCACCACAGGATTCATTGAGACTTTTTGAAAAAAATCGGCCAGTAAATTGGCAGACAGTTGCATACGAAGATTTATGCAAGGCTCTTTCTGAAACTCAGTTTTCATTAACAAGTGATGAACAAAAGTTTAGAAATGAATTCTTAAGTTCATATAAAAAACTCCTCCAATCATTGCTTAAAATTATAAGTCTTGTTGTAACCAGTGCTTCAGAAGAAATTAGTCCATATCTGGTTGATAAAGAAGTTTTGAATACTCTCAAAGAAATACGTCTGCATGATGTATATCAGAAATTGTATGCATCTACAGTACAAAAAACTCTCAATATAAATGCCGGTAAGGACTGGAAGTCTGCTATATATTTTATGAATGGATCGATATTGAAATGGACTTATATTCCAGATAATTCAAATATCGTTTATGGAGTAGAAATTCAACGAGAAAAATTTTGTATCTTTGCAGAAACACAAGACAGAACCGTTCTAAAGCAAAGTGAGGAAAAGCTTTCCGAATATTTTGAAAGCATACTGAATGAAATCTTTGAAGAAGGTCAAATAAACTACAAAAAAGATGGAAGACTGAACGTATACAATAAAGGTATTTATAAATACCAGTATGCCAAAATACCTGCAGATACAACAATTAAAGATTTGCGAAAAAAAATAGAAATTGCAATGAAAAAAATTGAGGAAGGTAATCCATCATAGTGTGGATAAATGTAAAAATAATAAATCATTGGATGATTTAAAATGAAAAATTTGAAAAAAAATGCTTGGTTTTCTTGCATTAGTTTTGTTTGCGATGACCTTTACATCATGTAAACCAAAAATTGGAGAGGCTAAGGCAAAAGTAGAAGCAGAAGAAAAGGCAGAAGAAAAAGCCGCAAAGTTCGCCGAAACACAGGCAACTCTCACACAGCTCGAAAGCGACCTCGCCGCAAAAAAGCCGAAGTAGAGAAATTGAGTAAGTAAAAAAATATTTTAACAGCAAGGAATATCTTGACTTTTGGGCGAGAAGGCGTATATTTAAAAGCGAGAGGAACACCGTACAAGCGGCTGTCTCCTTAAAGCTTTTATTGAAAAGCCTACCAGAGTTTGGACGCTGAGGTAGGCTTTTTTTATGCTTCTACAAGAATAACTTGAAGAGAGCGAGTGCGTTTATAACTAAGTCTAAAATCGCAATGACAAGCATCGCTTTTTCATATTTCGTCATACTGCACCGGTCTCCTTTTCACTAAGATTAGGAGACAGCCCACCGTGTACGATGTTCCCTATGCATAAAAATGTACACTATACATTTATGATTATCTGCAGAACAGTCCTTCCAGCTTTCTAAGTGAACTGTCAAATGAAGATATTGATGTAGACGACCTTTCCGTCGATGATCTGGAATTTAAGGTAAAATAGCAGTTTTTTTGAACTTTCTGATTTTTGCTTTTATATTATGGGTATCTCTAAAAACTCGCCTACGGCAATTTTTTAGAGAACCCGACGAGTTTTAAGTCGTTAAAATATCACGACTTAAAACATCGCATTCTTAAAGTTACCTCTAAAAACTGAAGTTTTTAGAGGTTCCATTATTAAAGTCGGCAGCTTGACTGCCGCATAGAACTGACAGGGGGCGCACCCCTTTGTCGGTGATTTCGGGCTCGGCAGCTGCCCAAGGAGCGGGAGCTGCCATTTTTTTTTAGTGGAAGCAGGAGCATTTATTTTTCCTGATGATAATGAGTTCCGCACTGAACTATATAAAGTTTATCGCCTTCAACCCTATAAACAAGTCGATTTGCCCTGTCAATTCTTCGGCTCCAATATTCAGAAAGCTCATATTTCAATTGCTCAGGTTGGCCACGCCCCTTATCTACACCATTCCGCTCAATATCCTTTATAAGTTCATGCACCATTTTTATTAGTTTTTGCTGGTGGAGTTCAAAGAAATTGCAATAATCATTCCAAGCGATATCAGCCCAGACTTTTATCATTACGGCAACTCCTTCAATTCATGAACCTGCCCTTTTCCACCTTCTACCTGAGCAATTGCCTGACGAAGATATTTGAGATTTTCCTCCGAATAAATATAAGGATCATCTTTTGCTTTTAACTCAAATGGAAGGCCATTTTCGCGGATTACGGCTTTTACAAAAGCTGTTATTGCTGTTGTAACATTTAATCCAAGTGAAGAAATTATATTTTCGAATGAATCTTTGTCAGAATCTTCTATTTTTGCAGAAATTGTAGTCATATTACCTACCTCCGACTAAAATATACTACCAAGAATTAAATATGTCAAATTTATGAGTATTATTTTGAGATTTTTGTAAAAAACCGCGTGAGGGATTGTAGGTGCAGCCCGTAAGGGCTGTTCCGAAGCGGCGGTGGTTTACCACCAGAGCGCAGGAATGAAGGCGAAAGCCGGAACACCGAAAAGCCCGACCGCTTGCGAAACGAAGTGAAGCAAGCGGGCACGCCAAAAATATTTTTTGAACTTTCTGATTTTTGCTTTTATATTATGGGTATCTCTAAAAACTCGCCTACGGCAATTTTTTAGAGAACCCGACGAGTTTTAAGTCGTTAAAATATCACGACTTAAAACATCGCATTTTTAAAGTTACCTCTAAAAACTGAAGTTTTTAGAGGTTCCATTATTAAAGTAGGCAAAAACAGGAGTATAAAATGAAACTGTCTCAAGTCCTTGTTGAACTGTACCTGGCACTTATAAAAGACGGAGTTCTCATTCTGGACCTTACAGCCGCTCCCGATAATTACAACGCACCTGTCTTAAAAGCCGCCAGCCTCATGGATAATTACACTTTTTACCGTTTTTCAAAAATCTGCGAACTCTTTGTAAACGGCAAAGACATAGAAGAAATTGCATTGTTTTTTCACAACACAAGAAGCGGCAACCCGCAGGTGGATATCTTTTTTGAATACTATTTTGAATGGTGGAAAAAGGCAGAGAAAATCAGGACCTGGCGCAATGGCAGTTTTTCTCCGCTGGCACGAATAAAGTTCAGATTGATAGATAAGAGTAAAAGGCTGGGAAGGGAGCTGGAAAGAGCGGGAAAATAAGGTTAGTCCGGAACATACCGACAATACTTCTTGCCTTATGATATTCAAGCTGAAAGTTATTTTTCAATGTTCCCCAGTTGGATTCAAAGATGCTTCTGTGCTTGATATGATAGCATTCAAAGCAGCTCATAAGTCTGTTCATATTCTTTCTTGGAGCCGCTTCAAATTTGATTCCTTTTTCTTCCATTCGTTTTAAGGCATCTTTTTTCTGTAAATATCCTGCATACGCAAATATTGTTCTCTTTACAGCTTCTGCCAGTTTTGCAAGGCAAAACTGGGTAAGGTGGCGGAGCCACCGACGGGAACGCCCTAAAAAATCTCTTGACTTATATAGTTTATAATTGTATAGCATTACTGTATAGGTATTTTATGATTATTCACACTGGCAATCGTACTGACATTCCGGCTTTTTATTCAAAATGGTTTGTGAACCGACTTAAGGAGGAATTTGTTCTTGTTAGGAATCCGTATAATCCAAGAGCGGTTACAAGGTTCTGGCTGAAACCTGATGTGGTAGATTTGATTGCGTTCTGTACAAAAAATCCGGCGCCTATGTTGAGATGTATGGATTTGCTGGAGCCTTTTGGACAATACTGGTTTGTTACGATTACTCCGTACGGTAAAGATATTGAGCCGAATGTGCCAGAAAAAGATTGCGTAATGGAAGATTTTAAGAGGCTTTCTTGTATTGTGGGCGTTGATTCTGTCGGGTGGCGTTATGATCCGATTTTTATTGATGAAAAGCACAGTGTTGAGTGGCATCTTGCGGAATTTGAGAGAATGGCGGAAAATCTTGCGGGATACACCAGGGTCTGTGTTATCAGTTTTATTGATTTGTATCAGACGGTGCAGCGAAATTTTCCTGAGGCAAGAGAGGTTTGCTTTGATGATAGAATGCAACTAGGAAAAGAATTTATAAGGATTGCTGAAAGAAACGGTATGATTATAAAGCCCTGTGCAGAAGGAACGGAACTTTCTCGTTTAGGGGCTGACTGTTCCGGCTGCATGACGCAGGAAACTTTTGAAACTGCGCTTAAAAAACGCCTGAAGGTTCCTGGTGGAACAGGTACTCAACGGAAGGGGGCTTGTTCATGTATTCTTGGCTCTGATATTGGTGCTTATGATACTTGCGGGCATCTGTGCAGATACTGTTATGCAAATACTGATTTTGAATTAGTAAAAAATAATATGAAGCGTCACAATCCTATGTCGCCTTTTTTGCTGGGGGAATCTATGCCAGATGATATAATACATGATGCGAAACAGTTCAGCTGGATTGACAGGCAGCAGTATTTGTTCTGAAGTCAAAAAATTATAATTTGGTGATTCAAAATATTTGATATATGGCGTAAATATTGTACAATGAATGCAACCTTTTTTTTTTAATCTAGTCTAATATTATAGAATATTTTAGGGGGCTTTATATAATGTCTAGTTTGTATCATGAATATTTGGTTGATGACAGAGAGTTTACTAGTTACGAGGATTTTAAAAATAATTGTAAGTTAAAAACAAAACCTGATTTCAATTTTGCGTATGACATCGTGGATAAATATGCCACTGATTTTCCTGGAAAACGTGCGTTGGTTTGGATTGATGACAACGACGAGGAAGAAACTTTCACTTTTGATGATATTTCTAGAGAGTCTAAGCGTGCTGCTTATTGGCTTGTTTCCAAAGGTATAAAAAAAGGCGACACTGTAATGCTGGTTTTGCGCCGTCGTTATGAATGGTGGATTTTGATGCCTGCCTTGCACAGAATTGGTGCTATTGTAATTCCTGCTACTGACCAGCTTTTGCAGAGTGATATTGAATATCGTACTAATGCGGCTGACGTTAAAATGATTATTTCTTACGATAATCCTCTTATTCAGGGCGAAATTGATAAGGCTATGCCTAAATCAAAGACTGTAAAATATCTTGTTACTGTAGGAAAAGAAGCTCGTGATGGATGGATCAGCTTTCATGAAGAATATGAAAAGATGCCTGCTGAATTTCCTCGTCCTGTTGGAGAAGCAGCTACTCATAACGAAGATCCAATGCTTTTGTACTTTACTTCTGGTACTTCTGGTTATCCAAAAATGGTTCTTCAGGATTATGATTATCCAATCGGTCATATTATGACTGCTAAATACTGGCATGGAGTTGTAGAGGATGGTTTGCATCTTACTATTGCGGAAACTGGTTGGGCTAAATCTACCTGGGGAAAGCTTTATGGTCAGTGGATTGCAGGTACAGCTCTGTTTGTTTACGATATGAACAGTTTTAAACCTACAAAAATGCTGGAAATGATTTCTCATTATGGACTTACAACTTTCTGTGCGCCTCCTACTGTTTACCGATATCTTGTTCGTCAGGATTTGAGCAAGTATGATTTGAGCAAATGTACTCGCTTTAGTACTGCTGGTGAAGCTTTGAATGGCGAAGTTTTAAATAAATGGCTTGAAAAAACTGGAAAGAAGATCTACGAAGGTTATGGTCAGACTGAATCTACTATTATCTGTGGTAACTTCCTTGAATTTAATGAAATTCGTCCTGGTTCTATGGGTAAGCCAAATCCTCTTTATAAGGTTGAAGTTCTTAATCCTAACAACAAGCCTGTTCCTGCTGGCGAAGTTGGGGAACTTTGTATTCACGTTGAAGATGGTCGTCCTTTTGGTCTTTTGATGGGTTACCACAAGGATGTTGTTCTTACTGCCGATGCTTTTGATGGTGGCGTTTACCATACTGGCGATAATGTTTACCAGGATGAAGATGGTTACGTCTGGTTTGTTGGCCGCAAGGATGATATTATTAAGACTGCCGGTTATCGTGTAAGTCCTTTTGAAGTTGAATCGATTTTGCAGCAGCATCCTGCTGTTATGGAATGTGCCGTTACTGGCGTTGAAGATCCAAAACGTGGTATGGCTGTAAAAGCTACTATCGTTCTTTCTCCTGGATACGATACAAAAGATCCAAAAGAAATGGAAACTGAACTTTCAACTTTTGCAAAAGAAAATACAGCCATGTACAAATGTCCTAGAATTTTCGAATTTGTAAAGGAATTGCCAAAAACAATCTCTGGAAAAATCCGTCGCGTAGAAATTCGCGAAAAAGACAAAGGCAGAGAGATTGTAAAGCAAGATTTCTAGAAAAAAAGAAAGCGTTTTTTAGAGCGTCTAGATAGAAGGGGCTGTCCCAAAAGTAATGAGTGTAGCGCTCATTGAGCTTGTCGAAATGACTGCTACACTAAATGTGGTGGTTTCGATAAACTCAACCACCGTAATGCAAACTTATTGGACAGCCTCTTCAAGGCGCAGAAGTGCTTAACCTGGAAGAGCGAAAAAACTGGAAGAGAGTTTTTGAAGAGTTCGCACAACTGCGAGCTGGCACAGGAGTGTAAGATAAAACCGCTAAAATAGCGCGGCTTTATCTTACCTAAAGTTTGCGTTGCAAACTTATTATTCAGGGGTTAATACAACCCCTGAAAACGAGCGAGTCAAGGCCTTGAGCGAAGCGTGCCTTGACCGGTCGTATTGAACTGCTGTTCCTCATTACATTACGGAACAGCGTAAAAAGTCAATCGATTGTTGAAACAATCTTC
>JAFOCI010000062.1 GCA_017381365.1 Treponema sp. | reverse complement strand
TTTCCTTGCCGACTTGCGCATGTAGCGACGCTAGCTAGCGGTTTTGACAGTCGCTTTCTGACTGGCAGTATTTTCATAATGCAAATGGGATTATAAAAATCAATTTTATGCATTACCAATTAAAATTCGAAATTCGAACTAATAAGGAAAAAATAATGACTAAATTCACTAGATTAATTGTAGTGTGTGGGGCTATTGTCTTAACACTGTTATCTGTTTCTTGCAAAAAAGCTGCCAGTTCAGAAAAAAAATCAATTGTATGTACAACTTTCCCGGAATACGACTGGGTTATGAACATTCTTGGAGAAAAGACTTCAAACTTTGATGTGACTCTTCTTCAGAACAACGGAACTGACTTACACAGCTACCAGCCTTCTGTAAAAGACATTGCAAAAATCTCTAAAGCAGACTTGTTCGTTTATGTTGGAGGCGAAAGTGATGAATGGGTAGAAAAAGTCCTTTCCCAGTCGGTAAATAAAAATCAGGTTGCAGTAAACATTCTGGAAGTTCTTGGGGACAAAGTTTGTGAAGAAGAAATTGTAGAAGGCATGCAGGCCGAAAAGGAAAAAGAGCATGAACATCATCATAACAATGATGAAGTAGCTGAAGAACACCATCACCATGAGGATAAAGAAGAACCTGAATACGATGAACATGTCTGGCTTTCTTTGAACAATGCAATTGATATTTCTAAAATTCTCTGCGAAGAAATCTGTAAAATTGACGGTGCAAACTCTGTTGCTTACAGAAAAAATCTTGCATCTTACACAAAACAGCTTGCCGCTCTGGATGAAGAATACAAGTCTGCTGTAAAATCTGCAAAGAAAAACACTGTGCTTTTCGGAGACCGGTTTCCATTCCGCTATCTGACAGATGATTATGGATTGAAATATTTTGCAGCTTTTGTCGGCTGTTCTGCAGAATCAGAAGCAAGCTTTGAAACAATTACCTTTCTTGCAAAAAAACTTGATGAACTTGGTCTGAATGCAGTTTTGACTATTGAAAAATCAGACAAAAAAATTGCGCAAACAATCGTTTTAACAACAAAAAATAAAAATCAACAGGTTCTTGAAATGGATTCTTTGCAGTCTATTACAACTAAGGAAATCAACGATGGAAGAAATTATCTTTCTGCCATGAAGAAGAACCTGGAAGTCTTGAAGAAAGCATTGAACTAGAAAAAATCGAGGAAAAAAATGTCTCTTTTGGAGTGTAAAAATCTTTGCGTAGGATACAGTTCAAAAACTGTATGCGAAAATCTGAATTTCTGTGTAGAAAAAGGTGATTTTGTTTTTATTGTAGGCGAAAACGGCAGCGGCAAATCCACTTTGATGAAAACAATCCTAAGGTTCATTAAGCCTCTTTCTGGTTCTATCCACTATTCTTCTGAATGGAACGAAAAAGGAATCGGCTATCTTCCTCAGACTTCAGAAATTCAGAAATCCTTTCCGGCAACTGTTTGGGAAATTGTGCTTTCAGGAAATCAGGCTGCCTTGGGATGGCTGCCTTTCTATTCAAAAAAGGCTTATCAGAAAGCAAAATACAATCTTGAAAGGCTTGGAATGACCAGTTATGCAAAGAAAAGCTTCAAAGAGCTGTCTGGCGGTCAGCAGCAGCGAGTTCTTCTAGCCCGTGCCCTGTGTGCCGCCAGTTCAATTCTTGTAATGGATGAGCCGGCAAAAGGTTTTGATTCAGAAATTACAGAAAAAATGCACCAGATATTAAAGGAACTGAACTCCCAGGGGCTTACAATTATCACCATAAGCCACAACAAAGATGCAGTAGAAAAATATGCTTCTAAAGTCATAAAGCTTGAAAAAAATCCAGAATCAAAAGAGGCAACAAAATGATAGAACTTTTTGAAACCATAAAATTGTATTTTTCCTTCTCTTTTGTAATTTATGCCTTTGTTGCTGGCATTATGATTGCAGCTGTTTCGTCATTATTGGGAGTAACTCTGGTTCTTAAACGATTTTCTTACATTGGAGACGGACTTTCCCATACTGCATTCGGAGCAATGGCAATGGCTTCTGTTTTAAAACTTTCCTGCGATACAATTTTTGTCCTGCCAGTTACAGTTTTGTTTGCAGTTTTGATTTTGTGCGCAAAAGAAAATTCAAAAATAAAAGGAGATGCCAGCGTTGCCATGATTTCTACGGGGGCGCTTGCAATCGGGTATTTCTTAATGAACATCTTTTCGCCACCTGCCAATCTTTCAGGCGATGTGTGCAGCACTTTGTTCGGTTCCACATTGATTTTAACACTCACCAAGGCTGATACGATTTTTTCTGTAGTAATCGCGGCTTTTGTAATCATTCTGTTTTTATACTTTTACAACAGAATTTTTGCCCTAACCTTTGATGAAGATTTTGCTCATACCTGTGGCACAAATACAAAAATTGTGAACATTATTTTTGCATCTGTAGTTGCTGCAGTAATAGTTCTTGCCATGAATCTTGTTGGAACTCTTTTAATTTCGGCATTGATAATTTTTCCTTCCGTTTCTTCAATGATTATTTTTAAAAGTTTTAAAAGAGTAACTGTTTTTTCCTGCATTTTTTCTATAACAGGCACCATAATAGGACTTTTTGTTTCTGTAATTTCAGGAACACCAGTGGGAGCAACAATCGTTGTAATCGATATATTGATTTTTGCAATCTGCACAGTAATAAGTAAATTTAGGAGTTAAAATGAAAATAAAAAAATTAATTTTGGCATCATTTTTCGCGATTTCTTTATCTGGATGTAACAAAAAGAATGATTTTAGTTATGTTGCAAATCAAGAAACTAAAACAGAATCGGTACAAAACGAAAAAGAAATTGTCACTATTATTCCATCAAATCCATATACAGAAATTCCAAAAAAAATCGACCTGGATTTTACAAAAATGAATTATAATATGGCTTCCAGCATTATGTTTGAAATGCTGGTTGAACCAGAAAAATACATTGAAAAAACAGTAAAAATTGACGGTCAATTTGAAACTTCTGTTTATGAAGGAAACAGATATTTTTCTGTAGTCAACTGGGATTTAACGGGCTGCTGTCCGTCAGGGTTAAATTTTATTCCTCCAGATTCTATGGAATATCCAGTTGATTTCCCTGAAAGCAGTTCCTTAATCACCGTAACAGGAATAATGAAAGAAGCATTTAACGGTGAAGATAATCAGTTGTATTTTTTTGCCACAAATTTTGAATGAACAGACCTTTAATTTTAATTGGAGCAGAAACAATTAAAAAAAACACTTTTTTTCTTTAATTTCCTGTTGTATATATTGACCTGACGGACATGCTTTTATTAAAATTCTTTACTATGAATGAAAAAAATATTGATCCAGAAAGCCGAAATTATTCTTTTTGTGACATTGAAGATGATCCTAAACTTAAAAGAACTTTAAAAGAATTCTGGATTACAATTTTTACCTACGTAACATATGCAGCTCTTATGATTCTGAATTTATTTATATTCGGTCGTCATTCTGCTGATTTTCCAAAGCCACTAGGATTTCCTTTGTGGATTTTCATTCTCATCTGCCTTTTACTTGGAATGGTCATCACAGTTGAAGTAATCTGCAGTTTTGTTTATAAAGACATATCCTTAGAACCTTCTAAGGTCAACGAGGTGTCCTAGTGGAAATTACTACATTTTCTAGAATTATTATTATTTTTGTATTCTCCGCCTACACTCTTTTGCTTCTTCTTTACGGAATTTTTTCACGACTTAATAGCACAAATAATATAAAAGGTGATTTTCTTTCAAAATACTACACTGGTAATAGAACTGGTGGAAAAATCATGACAGCCATGATGGTAAGTGCAGGTGTTGCTGGAGCTGGTGTATTCATGGGAGTTCCAGGCTTTACTTACAAATTCGGTGCAATATGGATGGTCTGCTGCTTCTGGTCAATGACTTCTAATTTTATGGTTTTAGGTCTGATAGGAAAACGTATAGGAATTATTGCAAGAAGAATTAATGCTAACACCTTTATAGAACTTTTTAAAAACCGCTACAACAATAGCAAATTTTTTATCATCTTAAGCAGCCTTGTAATTCTATTTTTCTTAGGAGCCTTTGCTGTTTCCACAATTACAGGTGGCGGACGTATTTTTCAGGTGCTTACTGGCCAGGATTATAGAATCGGACTTGCCATTTTTACTGTTCTTGTAATAATTGCAGCCCTTACAGGTGGAATAAAAGGCATCGCAACTGCAATGATTATTCAGGGAATTATTATGACTTGCAGTGTCCTGATTCTTTTTGTAATGGGAGTACGCAGTACAGGTTTAGGTTATACAGGAACCATAAATGCTCTCCTTGAATCTACTCCTGAATGGTTTGCTCCAGATGGTTCAATGCCATTAAAAAAAGCACTGGCAACAGTTTTTAGCTTTTCAATTCTGTGGGGATTAACGACTTTTACAATGCCCCACGTTTCCATGACTGCCCTTACCTACAAAGATACAAAAACACTTCACTCTTCCATAAAAATCGGAACAATTGTTTTTGCTATCTGGATGCTGGGATTAAACGGATTATGCTTTGCCGTTAAATACAATTTTCCAGAAGGCTCATTGCCAACTCCAGACTTAGGAATTCCTATGCTGGCCGTAAAAACAATGCCTGCCTGGGCCGCAGGACTTGTTCTTGCCGGAGTATGTTCAGCAGTTCAATCTTCTGTTGGAGGAATGATTGTATCTCTTGCAGGAACTTTTGTTAAAGACTTGTATATAAATCTCATAAATCCTGATGCACATGGAAAAAAACTGAAGCTGTTTAATAATATTTGCACTGTATTAATTTCACTTGTAATTTTTCTTTTTGCATGCAAACCACCAGCTTTACTCGCTTCATTAATAACTTACGCCACTGGAGGCATGACTGTTGCTTTTTTTCATACAGTATTATTAGGATTATACTGGAAACGCGCAAATGAATACGGAGCCTGCGCCGGCATTTTAAGCGGAATAGCTTTATATATTTTGATTGATACTAAAATTTTACCTGTTGGATTAGGAATGAACGCCTGTGTCATGGCAACATTTATTTCTTTCTTAATTATGGTAATTGTAAGCCTTTTAACTCCAAAATCACCATACAGAATAATCAAAACCTGGTTCGGAAAAGAATAGCTTTTCTAGAATTATGGGGTTGTCCCAAAAGTAATGACTGCTACACTAAATGTGGTGGTTTCGATAAACTCAACCACCGTAATGCAAACTTATTTGACAACCCCTTTTGTTAAATAAAAAAGGCTGACTTAAGTATTTACCAGTCAACCCTTTCAATATCTAAATTAAAATTAGAATTCTTTCTTTTCTGCCTTGCGCTTCTTGTTCAAAAGTTTGCGTTCAAGTGTTGTTTTCTTCTGGTGAAGAGTTGCAGAAGGTTTAACAAAATATTCACGTTTCTTGTATTCGCGAATGATACCTTCTTTTTCAACCATACGCTTAAAACGTTTGATTGCTTTTTCAAGGTTCTCTGAATCATCAACTACGATTGTTGCCATTTTTTGTGTCACCTCCTTCTTTCCGGCGATTCCGTCAATATATCTATTTTATAGAAAAACAGATTTTTATTCAAGTGAATTTACAGCGGCAAATAAACAATTTCGTCAAATCTTAAGTAATACAGACAACAGCTGATTTTGCCATCATGAGGAACAAGATTTTTTGCCGCCTCTTTATAACAACGCTGCTGATTATAATGTTCGTAAGGACGCACTCCAGAATCAGTTTTGTAATCCACAATAGTATATGAACCATCAGAATTTTCAAAAATCAAGTCAATTGAACCTCTGTACAAGGTTTTGTCACTATAATATTTGAACTCGTATTCAGGTTCTGCAAAAAGTCCGTGTGATTTTGCATCGCAGAAGGCTTTGAACAACGGTGTTTTTGCAAAAAAAGTACACATTTTTATACATATTGATACAATTTCTAATCTGTCACTTTCAGAAAGATTCTTAAAATACTTCTTTTCCGGCTCTGGAACATAGCTGTTTATATCGATTCCCTGGGCCATTCTGCACAAATAATCATGAACCAGCGTACCAAAGTCGTTTGCGGCAAATTCGCCGGAAAACAGCATATTTTCTTTGTCATCTGAATCTGGAATTTCTTCTGTATCTTCCAGATTTTTATCATATTTTTTAATGATTTCCGTAAGTCGAACGAACATATCCTTTTTTTCCGACTTGTACAGATGGTCGTTCACAGGTACAATTTCTTCGTTGATTTTGCTAGGCGACCTTTTCTGAATTCCGCGGCAAGTTGAATCAACAAACTGCTCTTCTTCAGCTTTTTTGGCATTCCTGATGATTTCTGCGCGAACAGCATCCGTATCCTGTTCCTGTTTTGGAAGCTGATCATAAGTTACAGGAACAATTGAATGGTAATCAAAGGCAGAACCTTCCGTAAAAACTGTTTTTCCAAGAGCAAATTCTTTGTCTGTTTCAAATTCCGGATATAGCTTTGTAATCATGTCAGAAATCAGACGGAAACTCTTTAAAGAACCATCCCGCACATCAATTCGGCCTGTAATCACAACATCTTTTACGGCACGTGTAATGCCAACATACACAAGACGACGGAATTCTGCCAGCTCCTTTAAACTTTCCTCTTCTTTTGCAAGAGCCTGAAAATAATTTCCGCTGCCATCCATCGGTTTTAGAGAAACGCCAGTTTCTTCCTCATAATAATAAGGTGCAAAATCCGACTTTGACTTTATGTTTGTACAACCCCAAAGGTAAACGTAATCAAACTGAAGCCCTTTGCTCTTATGAATTGTCATAATCTGAACAGCCTGACTGCGCTCCAGCGGATATTTTACGCCGCCTGCATCAATTTCCGAATCAGAACCAAACTGCGCTTTCAGTTCTTCCAGCTCATCAATGAACCAGGACGCATTTTTGCCGTTTTCATCGCAGTTTCGCGCCAGCTCAAAGAGCATGTCAAAATGTTCAGCGCAAAGCTTAGAATGAGAAGTAAGCATTGTTTCATATTTATAGCCAAGCTGATGCCAGAGCGTTGTCAATGTAGAAGTCAGTTCCTGCTGCAACGCAGTTTTTTTGTATTCTGCGTAGAAATTGCGGGCAGAAACAAATTTTTCGTAATCTTTAGCCGGCAAATCCTTTTTGATTTCTTCATCCTTGCTTAAATCAACAGGATTAAATACAAAGGGCTCTTCATCATCACTGCGGAATTTAGTATCTATCAAATGAGAAAGAACTATTTCCGCAGAATTTTCAGAAAGTCCGCAGAATGGCGATGTAAGATAAACCGCAAATGCCTTTATGTCAGACGAATAAACACAGCTGCGCAAAAAATTATAAATATCGTTAATTACACCTTCCTGGAAAATGTTCGTAAACTGATCAACCTGAAACGGAATATTAAACAAACTTAAATATTTTGTTATTTCATCTCTGGAACTGCGGGATTTATCAAGGATTGCAAATTTGCTCCACTGCCATTGCTCTTCTGGAATTCCCTTGAACATTTTTTCCGCCCGCTTTCTTATTGATTTTGCAATGTCATATGCAAGCTGCTCTTTTTTTGGAATATAAAACGGAGCCTTTGCTTCGTCTTCTTCCATCAGAATTTCATTTATAAAGCGAAAATGAATAGGAACATTTTCGGCAGTAAGCAAAGGCAGTTCGTCCATTCCGTTTTTTGCCGCATTTTCCGTATAATGCGCTTCAAAATCATCTTCATCGTTACCGTACTGCGAAACAAATATTCCGTTTTCATTCTTAAAGAAAATATTAAAGGCGTTTATAAGCTCTGGAGTTGAACGATAGTTGTAGCTCATGGCAACTTTTTTATTTTCTTTTGTAAGCTTGTTAAAAACCGAAACATCAGCATCACGGAATTTATAAATTGACTGCTTTTCATCACCTACAAAGAAAAGTTTTTCACTGTCTCTCTGGTCTACAATCTGATTGTGAAGAGATTCAGGATTAGAATCGTCAATTTCAATTACGCAGCCGCCATTTTTTGATTCAAAAGCACCTGGTTTAAGGGAAAGAAGATAAAGCAGATCTCTGTTCTTTGAGTTGTTGTCCTGAAATTCGTCAATCATTATCTTTTTGTAGGCATTTTTTTCATTATTGCGAATATCTTCATTTTCCAGAAGGATTTTAAGGGCAAGTTCTGTAACATCGGAGAATGTAAGAGCGCCGGTATTACGCTTTTTCTGATTTACTTCCTTTAAAAAACTGTCCATGAGCTGCATCATCTGTTTCTGCAGGCTGTATGTGCGGACAAAATAAGAAATGTAACACAAATCCGGACGAACATTGTCATTCAAAGCTTTAAGCTGACTTTTTATTGCGTTTATTGCGCCTTTTGTTCCGCGGGCAATATCAAGCAAATCAAAGAATTTTTCCAGCTTCTGAACTTGCTTTTGAATCCGTTCCATGTCATTTTCAAAATGCGATTCATCTATTGGTGTTATTGAATCTACAAGTGCACGGGCATAACTTATACAGTCCCGAACCCTTGCCGCCCACAGCTGTTTTGCAGGAGTTCCAGCAGCAGGATCTGATTCTATGGCAGCTTCTATGTCAAAAATCTGCGAAAAGAATGAGTCTGTGCGGTTCTCTGCAAAGCGTTTATTCCAGCAGAGCGCAAAAGCTTTTTTCTGATTTATGAATTTCTTTGAAAAATAGCCGTCAGGAGTTGCTACAGAAGTATGATTTATTACTGTGTCTGCAAAAACCCCAGATGCAAATTCCTTTATTCTTCCTGGCTTTGAAAATTCCAGAAAAGCACTGGCATTTATGTTTTTAAGAGCAAATCTGAATGCCATATCCTTTATGTCTTTTGTGCCGTCACCAGAACCTACGGAAAAAGCAGGCGTAATTCCATAGCGGTTTGCACACTGACGGACGATGCTTCCACAGTAGGAATCTAAAGTCTGAATGTGCGCATTTGTAAAATCAAGGAGCGCTTCCCTTGCCTTCTGCTGTTTAACGATTGTTAAATCTTTTTCAGCTTCTCTGAAATCTGCCAGCTGCTGAGCCGTTGGATTTTCAATTCTGCGCTTTGTCTTAAAAAATTCCAGAAGCTCTTCGTCAGTCTTTGGTTTGTATTCTGCAAAATACTTAAGAGTTGCATAAATTCGCTGGTACATTTCAGAAGCAGCTTTATCCGTAAATGTCAATGTAAGAATTTCACTGGCTTTTACATCCTTAGAAATTACAAGCCATGCAAATCTTGTGGCAAGAACCTGAGTTTTACCAGAACCTGCACCAGCCGCGATTACCGCATTTTCTGTTGTAAAACATACGTTGCTCTGTGCAGGATCAAGAGCGCGCTCAATAATTCCAAGATATTTATATTTGTTTTCGTTATCCATTTTGCTCTCCACATCCATAAACTATTTCTCTGTCTTAAGCTGCTTTCCAGCAACGCTGTATGTTGTACGGCAAACTTCCTTATAGTTACAGCCGGCACAATCTATGTAACGCTTTACATTCTGTCGGTTTTTAATATTTTTTGATGTTTTTGGCGAAAAATCTGGACTTTCCGCAGAAACAATTTTATTCATAACTTCCGCATATTCATCACAAATTTTTACAGAAGGCTCAAAAGCAGCATAATTTTCATCTTTTTTTGGATTCCCTTTTGAATCAACCTGATTTTCTTTGTATTTATCAAAAACAAGCAGTCGTTTGCAATCCTTGATTGCGTAAAAATACGAAGCAGCAAGTTCCTTTGCACAATCCTTACTGAGCAGACGGCAATAAACCGCCATCTGATAATCTTCCAGAATACCGTTTTCATTTGCTTTAAAACCAGCAGGAAATGACGTAGTTGAATTTTTGTAGTCCAGCAAAACAAGCTGCTTTGTATCTGGAGTTTTTACAACGCAGTCGATTTTTCCGTAATATGCAAATTTTTCCATTTCAGAAACATAAGTGTCTTCAACAGAAACAACAGTACAATTTCCAATTCCACTAATATCTTTAGGCATTTCATCTTCCGATTCAATAGAATACGGCTCAAGAAGATTCTCAAGAAAAGCCATTATGGTATTTGCAATGTTATTTTCCTGACTCATCAAAGTCATAATCACAAGAGGACTGTCGCTAAAATCATTTGAAACTGACTTTATGGATTTTTCCACAAGTCCCGGCTCATCATTTGTTCCGTACAAAAGATTCTGAATTCTTAAAGTAACATCGTTATTTGAATTTAATTCCTGAGAATTTTCATTTTTTTCAAAAAATGAACCGTTATTAAAGAACGGTAAAGCTTTGTCCTTATATAAATCCATGAATTTTTCAAGAATTTTATGATGAAGAGAACCCATGTCATAAGGAGTCATCAAGTCTGTACTCAGGGAATCTTCCTGAAATTTTAAAATTTGCGAAAATATCCATTTTCTTGAACACGGAAAGAATTTTTCCATATCGCTGCGGGCAGATATTTTATTCATGGCGCGGCATTTTTCCGAAACAGCAATTTTTTTGCGGTCAAGGGAAAGATTTTTTGATTCCACAAAATGATAGTCTATTTTTTTTCTGATTTCTTCGTTAATGCGGTAATCAGAATCTTTTTCCAGAGCCGCATTTATCCATTTTTCAAGCTGATTTTTCTGGCTGCCGGAAATTTTCATCGGTTCTTTTGCACCGTTTTCAATCCAGTGTTTTTCCGCAAGAATGAAGTCCGCATCATCCAAATCTGGAACATTCTCTTCTATTTCCAGCGCACTGTGAGGAATGGAAAATCCGCTGAATGTGTTTTCACTTGCAGAAAAATGCACAAAATTTTCATCAGCACCATCAGATGTCTTTGCGTAAAGTCTGATTATGGTGCCAGTGGCATTATAAAGCCGTTCGTCTTCCGCAAGCTTCAGTTTTTTTCGCTTTTCAGAATTAAGAAACGCCAGCGGCTTATATGGCACTTCAATATTTTTTTGCGAACCGTCAATTACAAACTGATACTTAAAATATGCCCCTGCCGAAAGTTTATATGGGAACACAGAAATTCCTTTGTCTGCCGACTGGCTTGTATAACTCTTTGAATTCAGCAGATTAAGATAGAACTGAAAAGGATTTTCAACAGTTAAACCTGTATCAGCATAATCTTTTTCAATGGCAATAATGCTTTCCAGTTCAGAAAGACAGCGACCAAGAATTTTATTTGCATCGGAGCTGAAATCATTTTCATCAATAAAATTTGCCTTAAAGTTGAACCAGGCAGAACGCACGCTTTCAAAAGAAATATTCTCATGAGAAAAGAATCTGCATACATCATTGTGCAGTTTTCTATACATCTTAAGATATTTTCCATTAGTTTTATACGTTTTCCCAAGAGCTTCTTCCCAGGAATCAACCTTTTTCCAGCCGTCTTCTGTCTTTTTTTCATAAGAACAGATACAGCGCATTTCATTTCCTAGTCGGATAAGGCCTTCCCTAAGTTCTGTCAAATCAATATCTTCAAATTTATCAGGTTCTTTTTCTCCAGAAACTTTAAGAGAAACTGTTGATTTCCACGGAATACATTCATCCAGCAAAAGAGTTCTTACCGATTCATAAGAAAAATCTGAGTTGTAACAGTCATTTATTTCATTAAAGATGCGGCCAGCGTTGTTTTGTGTAAGAGAAACACCTGAACGCAGAACAAAAGGAATACCGTACTGGGAAAATTCCCGCAAAATATACGGACGATATGTTTCAATATCAGGAATGCTAAGGGCTATTTCCGTCCAGTCAGCTTTTCCATCGTTTACAAGCTTAATCATGCGCAAAATTGTCTGTCTAAGCTCTCTGCGGGCGTCCTTGTAAAAATAAGCTTTTGGCGCAGGAACTGAAGAAGGTAAAAGTAACGCCGTTACGTTATCAACATTAGCAAAAATATCATCAAAATTACTAAAATCCGCCAGCTGTTCAGGAAAAAAAATATAAAAATGCCGGCTTTTATCCTTAAATTCAATATTTTCTACCCAGGAAGGTTCAAAAAGTCTGTTTGCATCAAGAAATTCCTTGTATCGTTCGTAAAGTAATGCATAGTCCGAATCCTCATCATCCAGCTGACCGTAAGTGTCGTAATTCGCATCCATCCGTTTTTTCCACAAATGTAAGGAAGGAAGATTTGCAGTAATCCAGTCCGCAAAAGAAGCCGCCGTTTCTGCATATTCAGGACGAATTATCTTTTTAAAAATCGGACTCTTCTTGTTTTGTTCTATTATGTCGTAAACAAAAAACTGCCGCAAAAGAGACGGAATCGCAGTATGCTCCACAAGATTAGCTGCAAGAAAACTGCCCTTGAATTTATCCCATGCAATAAAACGGTCCAGCGCCACGGAATTAACGCTTGTATGACTGTCAACCACGCACCAGTCCGCCCAGCTTTGCGCAACAACATCTGTTGGAAAAACAAAGCAGGCATTTCTGTCAGTTATATGTTCCTTAAAAAAAGTCTCTATCGAAGCTAATTCAATCTTTTTCATAAAAATTCCCCCTCCTCACTTTTAGAATTCAATTTTTTCAACTTCAGAAACAAAATCCGCCATTGAAATCTGATATTCTTTACGCCCGCCATTTTTTTCAACAAGCAGAACAAAATGGGATGGGTCAGTTTCCAGCTGCCACTGAATGTTCTGCCCTTTGATTTTTTTCATTACAATAGCTTTTATAAATTCTCCTGTAATTTTCTGCAATTTACCGAATTTCTGACCTTGAATCTTCCAGTCAGAAAATTCCTGCTGCATATCATTGAATTTTTCTACAAAATCCTGAATTTCTGGAATGGGATTGCTGAAAAACTTTGCGTCTGCCAGCTTTACAAAACCTGCATCAACCTTCTGCATTATTGAGCCTTTCACCTGACTTTGCACAAAAAAACGCATTTTAAGCTCTGCAGAAAGAATTATTTCCCAGTCTACATTAGTTTCGTTGACCGTAACCTTTGAATTTACTCCAGGATTTTTTTCTTCAAATTCCTTTATTAATGCCGGTGCAGTTTCCATATTCATTCTTTCGCGACCTGAGGCCCGCATATTGATTTTCTGCAGTTCCACAAATCGGGTGCGCCAGAATTCACCAGTATTATCTTCCATTATCATCCTCTTTCAAAATATTCAAAATCATACTGGCAGATACGTACATTTATTGCCAGACAAACTTCCAATCCATTGTTTCGCTTTTTCGTAATCTAAACGGGACGAAAGAATCCACAGAATGTTGGATTTCTGCTTTTTTATGAGCGGAATGTTACCTTCGCCATCAGTAAAAATTATCATTCCATTATATTCTTTATGCTCAAAATAAAAATCTATGGCCGGCTGAAAATTTGTTCCGCCACGCCCTTTTATATCCTTTAGTTCGATTTTCTTTTTTATTGTTACAGGTTTTGAATTTTTAAGATTAGTATCAAAAAAAATCAGATCAAGCTTTTCAATGCCAAAAATAAAGAAGTTGTTAATGGCATGCAGAAAATTCGAAAAGCTTTCATCGGAAATTGAACCGCTTACATCAACGGCCACAAGAATATTTGCCTTGCGCTCGTAACGGCAGCCCATCGCCTTAAAACCAAAACGACGGTTCGGGCGCATTCGTGTAAGAGTGCGGTCAGCGCTTAAAATATTTGTCCTGAACTGACTGAGAATCCGCCTGTAATCCATATCTAAATCGGCGCCTTGTTTTACTTTGCGCTGAAGATTGCCTCCTAGCCCGCCCCAGCCCTGGTCAGTTTCCGCTTTTTGAATTTCCTTCTGAATTGCTGCCTGCGCTTCCTGATTTTCTTCCCACAGTTCAGAAAGTTCATTGCTTGCCTGAGACAGCCTGCTTTCATCACCGTTTGCAGAACCAGCATTTTCACCAGCAAAAGAAGTTTCCCTCACAAGAAATAAAATCCAGCGGTACCATTCGTCAAAAGAAAGATCATCCAGCGTTTCAAGATTTCCATTGTCCTTATTGATATTCAGATTTTTCTGGAAAAATTTTTCTTCTGGGGAACAATGCCATTTTATGCCAAGAGGATGTTCCAGCATTCTGAATCGTACTGCCTGCTGCTTAAAATATTCAATTCCTGCAAGACTTACAGAAGGCTTATAAAACTGATTTATAGTCACGTCGCTGGCCAAAAGAAGGATGCCTTTTTTTGCATTATGAGGCTGCCGCATATACGGATGCTGCAGAAGAATTCTGTAAATTTCGATTTTTAAATATTCTTCCAGCTGTGAATCAGTACATTTTTCCAAAAGCAAAGACGAAAATTCAATCCGCATCTGACCGGTACGCACAGGAACAGACATTCCGGAATTTTCTACCAGAGAATGAGTACAGAATGTTGAGAACAGAACTGGCTCGCTATAAAACCATTGTTCTGCGATTTTTTTAAGTTTCTTTTCAACAGTCATAAAATTTATACATCAAGAATAAAACTCATAACTTCATCGTATAAAAGCTTGCACTGTTTTGCAACAAACACAAGTGTTTCTGGATAAAGATTTGCCGAAAACAGACTGATGAAATGGGAAACAACTTCTTTTGAAACATCAGCTGTAAGGAATTTGAAATATTTTACAAGATTTTCACTAATGACTGAATTTTCATTCCCTTCAAATCTGCCCGCTTCAATAAATCTGAAAAGCGAATTATTTACTGTTGTAAAATCTGGCACAGAAAGAGTTTTTAACGCCGCCTTAATATTATCAAAATTGCCAGTAAGAATTTCCTTTGCGGAAGGCACATTATGCTCTTTTATATAGCGGAACAACATGGCTGTTGCCTGATTTCCGATTATTCCAGTAAAAATCGGCTTATGAACATCAGAAAGCTCCTTAAAATTCACAAGGATTTTAGATGCTCGTTCCCAGCTGCGGCGGTCAGGAGTGCGCTCCAGATTAGAAGCTTCCACATACGAGATTTCACCGTCAAGATATTCCGGATTTTCCTCTATGAATGAAATTATACGTCCGTCAATTCCTGTATTTTCTGCCCATTTAATCCAGTCATCTACAGTTGGTGCAAATTCATAAATGTTAAAACGGCTGATCAGCGCAGGATCAAGGTCTGTAAGCTGATATTCGTTTCCGTTGTTCACTGCAGAAATGATGCGGCTTCCTAAAGGCAACGCTTTTCCCGCAAGCTTTCGGTTCAAGGTTAAGTCCATGATTGTTTGCAGAACTTCTGGACGGGCGCGATTTAGCTCATCAAGGAAAAGCACAACTGGTATACGGTCTGTTGGAAACCAGTATGGCAAAAGAAAATCAGTTTTTCCTGTTTTTTCGTCTTTTTCTGGCAAACCAATTACGTCACCCGGGTCGCTTAACTGCCCCAAAAACAGAGTAACAACTTTATAGCCTTTCTGACTGTAATATTCTTCCAGAATTCTTGATTTACCAATTCCATGTTTTCCCACAAGCATTATATTCTGCTCTGCAGGTGTATTATCAAGAATAAAATATAGCTGTTTTGAATCAATTGTCATATTTGCTCCCATAAATAATGGGGCTGTCCCAAAAGTAATGAGTGTAGCGCTCATTGAGCTCGTCGAAATGACTGCTACACTAAATGTGGTGGTTTCGATAAACTCAACCACCGTAATGCAAACTTATTGGACAGCCCCTAGGTAAGATAAAGCCGCACTATTTTAGCGGTTTTATCTTACACTTTTTAATAAGCGCATTATATACATCTATTGTACATTCTTGCCATGTACGAAGTTTTATTTTTGAAGAATCAGGGACCTGACCTAATTCATATAATTTTATCCATTCTTTAACAGCCTCTGCTAAGTCTTCAGGTTCCAGCCCATTAAAATACAAAGCATTATCACCAGCAATTTCCATAAAAACGGAAAGATTTCGCAAAATTAGTGGTTTTTTATAGTACGCACCTTCTGTAATTGCAAGACCAAAACCTTCTGCAAGGCTAGCAAAAATAACAGCATCAGTTTCAGAATAAAGCTTTGCCAGCTCTTCATCAGAAATGCCGGATTTATACCAGAACAATCTTTTTCCAAGCTCTGGATGATTTTCAAGCAATTCTATGGTATCTTCACAACACCAGCCTGGTCTTCCTACGATTTTCAATTCAACATCGTAGCCGCTTTCCCATAAAAGTGAAAAAGCATGTACCGCTTGTTTATAATTTTTTCGTCTGTCAACAGTACTTACCATTAAAAATGATAATCGTTTACTGTTTTTTTCAGGGCATTCCATTGGTTTTGCAGAAAAATCACAACCTAAAAGTGAATAATCTAATTGAATATTCTTATTTTTTTTATAAAAAGGATTTTCATTGATAAAATTTTCAACATCCTCTATGGTTGCTTCTGAATTTGCAATTATTTGATTTAACCGTATGCAGGCTTTCATCCACTTCAATTGAATTTTACATGTACTATTGTCAAAGAATTGGGGGTAGCGAATTGGGATCAAATCATGAATAAAAACAGATACCTTAACGCCTTTTTTCATCAACTTTCTAAAAAATGCAGCATAACGAATAAAAAGCACATAGTTCAAATCAAGTTCAAAAAATATATCGCCCTTGATAAAATTTACAGGAGACTTTGATTCACAATCAAATACACCTTTTTTTTCATCCAGGTAAACTTTTACAATATCATAATCTGAAGACATTTTTTCAAAATTAACAAGAATATTATTCGTTACCCGCTGAACACCAGTTCCTGCATCCTTTATAAAAACCTGCGTAATATCAACATAGATTCTGTTTTTTCTGGTTTCAGTTTCTGAAAAAGACGTTTTAATCAATTTGTTTGCATCCTCAGGTCTATTACGCAAATATTTGATGACTGGATGATAGGCTTTTCCAAAAACTGTTTCAATTATTTTATTCATATTTTCCCTTTCTAAATACAAATCTTTTTACTGGAGATAATGTTTTTCTTACTTTCCTCTGTAAAAAAGGTGAAACAATCATAAATTTTCATATAATTCCAACTTTATTTTTTATTAATACAGCCTTTTATATAGTTTACTAGCTTTTGAAGATAGATAGAAAATGCAAAGGCAAATATAATATAAAGCAATGGAAAACCTTTTAAACGAGGCATATAATAATAACCGGAATCCGAAAAGAACTGTTCCATATCTGGTTCTGGCAAAAATGGCAAAAGCTTTGCAATCAGAATAAAGATTCCACTAAAAATAAAATATCCAAAACAATGATGAGTCATGATTGAAAAAGTATTATCAGCGATTGCATTTACAACTTTTACATGCCCAAGAACTGGAGTTAAATCCCTTGCAAGACGCAAATACAATGCGATTCCAATAAAACTCGTAATAACTGGCAGAACAACATTTTCGTATCCGCCCATAATTACAACGAAATATGAAGAAGCATTTCTATTCACAAATATGTAAAGAATAGCTGCAAGAACTACTATTAAATAATACCATGTACTTGCAAGTGTATCGTGTTTTTCCAGGTAAGTTTTATAAAAATAACCGAAAGAGAACCATGGAACCATAAAAGCAGCACGTAAAATTTGAAGATAGTTTCCTTCGTAATATCCACCTGCCCCATAACTCTGCATTGCAATATGAATGCTTAACATTCCAATTCCAAAATTAAAAAGTAAGAGCAAAACTTCTTTTGCAAAATTATTAACTTTTGAAAGCAAAAATCTTTCAAAAGAGCAGAAGATTTCTGCAATAAAAAAAGGCATTAAAAACCAGCTTGGTGAATTGAAATGTGAAACTGGACTTCTTATAAAAATACTAATGAACGTTTTTGCGGAAAAATTACCAGCAAATTTAAAACCTGCAGCCTTTAAAATTAATTCCACTACAATGTAAAACAAATTCCAAAGAATGTAAGGTATAAGAATTGTTTTTATTTTTTTTAGCAAAAAACTAACAGGAGTAGAATCATATTTTGAACTATAAAAATATCCCGATATAAACAGAAACAACTGAATTCCAAATCCATAAAACGAAAAAATCTCTATCCATGGCATATAGCGTTCAACAATTCCTATGTGACCGCACAATACACCAAACATTAAAAATACATACAATACTTTAAATTGATAATTTACAGTTTTACCCATATTTCAACCTATTTACAAAAAAATTTTTTTACCATCAAAATAACTTTTTGCATCACAATCGGAATAAATGCTCCAAAAAATACATAGAGCAAAGGAAATCCACGACCACGAGGAAGATAAATATACGCTATATCATTCTTGAAAAGTTCCATGGAAAATTCTGGAAGCATAGGCAAAAATTTGCAGGCCAAAAGGAACAAGGCTTTTAAGATAAAAATTCCAAGAATATGGTTCATCATAATTGAAAAAGTATTATCAGCTACAACATTAAGCATCTTTGACCTTCCTATTACCGGCGTAAGAATTCTGGCGATACGCAGGTAAAAAGCCACTCCTAGAATTCCAGAAACGAATGGAAGCACAGGATTTTCAAAGAAATTTTCATCCATGATTACAATTGAATATGCAGATGCATGACCATATACAAGAATAATCATAAGAGCTACAGCTAAAATTATTGAAAAATACCAGAAACTTGGAAGTGTATCCTTCTTTTCAAGATAATTTTTATAAAAGTATCCAAGGCTGAAAAAAGGAATAAAATACATGAAACGGGTTAGAAACAACCACCAGCCTTTATTCAAGCCTTTTTCAGCCATTGCAACACCAGCAAATCCAACTAAAAAATGAAAAATCAATAAACCTAAATCTGTTTTATTGGAAGAAAACTTTGAAACAACTTTTCTTACGCATACGTTGTATACTTCTGTAACAAACAGGGGAACAATAAACCATGCAGGATCATTAAAACTCATCAGATGAGCGCCAGTCATCGGAGAAAGAAGAACTCTTTTTACAGTAACTTGACCACCAAAGGAAAAACCAAATCTTTCTAAAACAAGAATTACAAGTGCATAGAATAAATTCCACAAATACAGAGGAATTATCAACTTTAAGAATTTTCTAGAGATATAAGCAGGTATATTTGATTCGCTTTTTGCATTGTAAAAATAGCCGGAAACAAATACAAATATTGCAATCATATAACTAGCGCAATGAATCGTTTCGTTCAAGAAAAGAAATTCAGTAGCACGTGTATGCGCCATAAGAATATCAACAATTCCTATTACATACATTATTTTAAACTGGTAATTTATTTCTTTCTTTGGTTTTATATTTTGCATAGATGAATTATCCATAATTTTCTACTCCAACCTATTTTGAAACTTTCTTTGAATTTGCTAAATTCACAAAAAACTGTTTAACTTTAATGACGCAAAAATTCATCAACAAAGAAACGCTAATACCAAAAAT